>JAPLIO010000232.1 GCA_026389055.1 Candidatus Melainabacteria bacterium
GGGCTGAGTATTATGAAACGCTTCAAACTGAAACGGGTCATCAGCAAGCGTTTGAGGCTTATTTAGAAGCTGCTCAACTGGGCGATTCCAGAGCCGCTTACAGGGTGGCTCAACTTTATGAACAAGGGCTTTACGGCACCCCCCGCAACAGGGAAAAAGCCGTCTACTGGTATCAACAATCTAACGATTCTCGGGCGAAGTATCGCTTGGCTCAATTGGCGGAACAAGGTAAGGGTATGGCGTACAACCCGCAACAGGCAATGGCTTATTACACGCAAGCTGCTGAATTGGGCGATGGTCGGGCGGTGTATCGGTTGTCTCAAAATAATGAGAAACGCCTGTCTAATGAATCGCTCCACTCAGTTACCACAGAATCTAACCGCTATTGGTTGGAAGAATCCGCCATTGCAGGTGATGGACGCTTCCAGTATCAGTTGGCAAGAGCTTACCATACGGGGAAGTATCCGAAGGGGCGTAATTTAGAAAAAGCGACGTATTGGTACACCAAATCTGCCTTACAAGGCGATACTCGTTCAGCGTTTTATTTAGGGCAGTTGTATGAATTTGGGGGTGCAGGGTTGGCTAACAAACCAAAGGCGTATGCTTGGTACCGTATTGCTAAAGAACAAGGGCATGGTTGGGCTATTGTGCCGTTGGCTAGGTTACAACAGCAACTAAAGGCTAGTGAGCAATGGTTTGAAGGGGGTGCCCAATATCAAGCCGTACGAGAACTTCTGTAATAGGCGTTCAGTTCATTAAGCTATTTCAACGGTAAAGAAAAATGCTTAAAGATGTGTTAAAAACCTTGTCTTTTTGCACCTCTTTCAAGTATGCTAGTAGAGTAATAAATTCAAGTTTTTTTCTGACCGCTTTATTTCTCCGTTCCCCTCAAAACAAGGAGCCAACACCACTACCATGATGGAAGCATTCCCTTTTGTTCAACAATTTTTTACCACCTTACAGTGTCCTCATTGTGGGGCTCATTTGCAGGAACAGGGTATTTCGTTGATTAAAGAAGAAAACGAAGTCTTCTTGGTTCATATTGATTGTGGCGTGTGCGAATCTCATGTAGGCGTTGCTATGGTGGGTGTTGAAACCATTCAAGCAGGTCGACCTAGCCGTAAAGCTTCATTGACGGATGCCATTGCTTCGGCGATTGAATTGATGGAACGTAAAACCAGTGCGGTGGATGAATTTTCCATTGTTGAAGACGAAGAAGATGACGACGACGACGATAATCACGAAGAAAATATAGATTATCAAGAAGATCAGCAGGCTGGGTTTGAACGCTTAATTGAAGCGGTTAAAGCCCATAATACGTCTACTTCTTTGAAGGTGCCTCATTTTGCAGGGGCTTTGGGCTTGGGTGGTGCGGTGCGTCGGCGATATGTGGACCCTGAATTACCGCCTGAAGAACGCAAACGCTTAGCTAAATTTAAACCCGTTGAAACAGATGATGTGATTGAAGCCCACCAGTTTATTAGTGGGCTGGGCAAGGATTGGATGAAGCATATTCCTAAAGAAATGCTTGAACGTTGTACAACGCCTGAAATGGAATCTGAAGAGCGTTAAACTTTTCGGCTCCGCCAGCGTTTCTATCTACCAAAGCAAGTACCCCTACAATGGTTAAGTGGGGGGCTTGTTTTTTTATGGCATCAATTGCTTTTAGGGTGGAACCGCCCGTGGTTACAACGTCTTCCACTAAAATAATGTTACCACTGGCGGGTAAGTTGCCTTCAATTTGTTTGCCTCCGCCGTATTGTTTGGCTTCTTTTCTTACTAAAAAACCATCAATGGGGGTGCCTATCATAGCGGAAGCTACGGTTACGGCGGAAACTAGCGGGGCTGCACCTAATGCCATACCACCGACGGCTTGAACGGTTGTACCGTTAGGTAGCGTGTTGATGACGTTGGTGAAGAGTTCGCCTATTAGCAGGCTACCTCTGCCATTGAGGGCGGTTACTCGGCAATCTAGGTACCAAGTGCTTTTGGCTCCGCTGGCTAGGGTGAAGTTTCCTTTTTTGAATGAGTATTTTTGTAGTAGCGTGAATAATTCGGCTTGGGCTTGTTGTAGGCGAGGGGCTTCAAAGTGGATGGTGCCTCCCCAGTGGTTTAGGGTGGCAGTGGTTGCAGTCATCATGGATGGGGACTCTCTCTCATCAGGTTGTTACGCTAATTAAAAGGCTTCTATCGAAAAGGTGATGGTTTGACTGTCTGATAAATCGACCGTATTAGCCTCTTTTAAATTAGCAGTAGAAGTCAAAAATAACGATTTCCAATGTTCCGCTTCTAACTTAGGTACTAACGTTTTAACAGGAGGCAACGTTTTTTGTTCTTCGGCTACCAACGCACGGGCTTCGCTTAAGGAAAGCACCTCTTTAGCAGAAACAGGATCTTGCGTTAAGGAGGTTTCTATCAATACGTTTTGTTGACGTAAGCCTTTTAATTTATCATCCTGTAGCTTTAATAATTCGGCTTGTCTTGTCGCTGCTTTCGCTTTTTCAGGGGCAGGAATAAAGGTTTTCGTATCGAGAGTGAAGGCTAAAGGTTCGTCTAAAACAGGGGTTAAATCTAGCAATTGAGCTTTTTTACTGTAGTTAGTGGCTCTACTGATTTCTGCCATAAAGAGGGTATTATGGTCCACTTTACTGAAACTGCCTTGAGCAGATGCTTGAGCTTCAATTTTATCAATAGTCATGCCTCTATAGGCATCTTCGCCTGTTAAAATGACTTTGTCCCATTTGGCATCCAACCCTATGGTTAAAGGGGCTTGAGACAGGGGTAACGAGGGATATAAAAAACTGGTTAAATCTTCATTTTCTAAATGGACAGGTTTTAAGGTGCCAATAGCCGTTTGTACTACGGGTCTGAAAATGTATCCGCTTTTTGGGGAAACGGCGGGTGCAAAAGCAGTAGTAGGGGCTACTAGTGGGGTTATATTCATCA
>JAPLIO010000233.1 GCA_026389055.1 Candidatus Melainabacteria bacterium
CCTTATTGCGTTGCTCGTGCCTCATTATCCCATCCCACTGAGACTTTTTCCGTAACCTCATTTGTTTACTTAAGGGGGGGGGGAGTGGAATTCGTTTTTTTTAATACCCTTTTCAAATAGGCCTAGCGTTAGATGGATACTAGACACTAGCAAGTAAAAAAACCGCAGTGGTACACACAAGTACATTAAGGATTTTTTCTTGCCAGTAACAACGTAGACACTGACGATGTTTCTGTTTGAAAAGGGTATAAGAACCTTCGCTATCGTTTGAAGTACTAGTGGTTAGTTTGTTCCTAACTGCTAGATGGTTTAATAAAGATAAATGGGTATCAAAAATTGCGTATAATGACGTAACTTTAACCAATTTTTAAAAATTGTAACAAGTCGTTACAACGAAACCCCGCACAAAATCGACTTGGTTCTGTTTTTATGTAATAAATATCTTATATGTAGTGTGTGTTAAAAATCCAAACAAAAAGGCTTTATAACTTTATGATGATGACGACCTCTTCAGCTTTACCAACGGGCTATACCCCTAACTTTTCAGCAATTATACCGCCAAAAAAACAGGGGGTTAATAATCCGCTAGTACCCACCACTGGCAATCAACAACAGCCAGCTGCCTCACAAGAAGCACCCCTCTCCTCGGCATCTAACAAGGGTACTACCACCGTTGGCGGTGTTTTAATGGCTAGTGGGTTAACCGCCCCCAAATTACTAGGCACTCACCCCATGGTAGATGGTACAACGGTTTCTCACTATGTGCTGGGTAACGGGCATCAGGTTTTATTGCATCAAACCAAAAGCCCCATTGTTACCATTCGTACCCATATTAACGTAGGGTCTACCGTTGAAGATAAAGTCTTCAAGCCAACCAACTTGTACCCCAACACGCCATTCCCATCAGGTATTGCTCACCTAGATGAGCATTGCCACTTTTTAACCACCCAAAATTACCCCAATAAAAATGCGTGGGTGCAACAAATTGAAGGCTTAGGCGTTAGCGAAAACGCCAGTACTTCTGAAGAAGAAGTACAACACGAACTACATTTTAACCGAGAAGATTTAAGTAATGTACTGCAACTACACGCCGAACAAGTGTTACGTGTAACCTATAACGACGCTGAAATTACGCAAGAAAAAAAGAACGTTATCAACGAATGTTCTGAACGTATGAATAGTGGCATGGCAGAGCTGTACAATCGGGGGCAAGAGTTACTGTACGATAGACCCTCTTTTCAAACCTTAGGTAGCCGTAGTGATATTCTGCGTACCAAAGCCAAAGATTTACAAGCCTTTAAGCAAGCTTTTTACACCCCCACTAATATGCTAACAGCTATTTCGGGCGATATTAACCCAGAAGAAGTGTTGCCTTATTTGAATAAAACCTTTGGTTCCGTGCCTGCCAGCCCTGCACAAAGCGAAAATAAAGCCCATTTAAGCCTAGCATTAAAACCCCACGAAGTTCGGGAGTTTACGTTTACATCGCCCCATTTTATTTCTAGCGGTGCTACCTATTTAGGCTTTAAAGGGCCAGATAAACGCAACATTAAAGATAGAATTGCTGTAGAAGTGCTAACCAACTTGCTAGCCAATACCTCGCTTTCCCCCATGCAACGAGCCATCGTAGATGAAGGGCAACTAGCCAACAGTATTGATTGCGGTGCTTCTGCCTATAAACAAACAGGCGATATCAGCTTTTTAATGAGCTCTCGGCCTGGCAAGGAACATGAAGCCGTTAAAAAACTGTTTGAGGTATTAACCACCGTTGAAGAAAAAGGCTTTCCGCCGAAAGATTTACAGCAGGTGAAAGAAATGCTTTCGCATGATTACCGCGAAGCTCTTCAGCACGGCAGTATTGTTTCTCGTTGCATTGGTAGCGAACAATTAACCAATTCGCTTCCGTTTTTTACAGATTACACCAAGTACCTTAATGGGGTACCTAAAAACAGCCCTGAATACGCTAAGTATGGCGATGGCGTTACCTTGGCAGATTTACAACGGGTTGCTAAAACTTATTTAACGTTAGATTCCTACGCTTTGGTGTATGCCTTACCGGGTACGCAACATCAGGAAAGTGAAAAATACTCTTCAACCAACAGCTTGTTACCCGTTTTTCATGTAGAAGGGGCGACGATTAAACCCGTGGTTGAAAAACAAAAAACAGCCGTTCCAAAGCCCGCAGAACCTGAAACGGGTAAAACGGTTCACACTTTAACGCAAAACACGGAAAAGCAATCGACCCAACCTGCTACCGCTACCACTCAACCTACACTGCCTACCAAGCGTCGTTCTGGTAAAGCCACATTACAGTTAGAAAGCCAACAGACCAGCGAAGAAGGCTTTCCTGCTATTAAACGCTACCATAGCAAGGAAGAGCAAACATGGTTAAATGCCTTGGCTAGCTTACCAGCAGATGCGGCTCCTCGTATTCGTCAGATTGATCTTTCTACCCAAGTGCCCAAAGATTTAGGGGCAATTGAAACCATCAAACTAGCCAATGGCGTTCAAGGCTACTTTCAACAAGCCAACCATCGGGCAACCAGTACGTTAGAAGTTGTGTTCCCCTTTTCAACCAATGATGAACACGATATTTACTTGATTGGCTCTTTACTAACTGATTGTAGTCTTCATAGTAAAGAACGCCAACAAGCCTTAGCCGCTGAAGGGATTGAACTGTTTGTGCAAGGCGGTACGGATAAGTTTAGCGTGGGCATTAAAGGCCCTAAAGGCAGTGAAGCCAAATTACTCAATGAATTACTGGAAACCGTCACTCATCCTGTGATTGACCGTAAGGAATATGAAGCCAACAAAGCAACTGTTCTTGAAAATTTGTTGACGCTGGGCAATAAATCCCAATTCCGCTTGGGGGAATTGATGGATATTGCTAGCACAGGGGTGGGGCATCCATATTCACACGCCTTAAACCAAGAAATGAGAGATTTAAAACAAGCTACCCCTGAAGGCAGCATGAAGCACCTACAACAAGCCTTGCTTCACCCTGAACAATTTCAATTGGTCATGGTTTCTAGTTTACCAGTCAATGAACAAGTAGCCGTGTTGAATCAATCCATTAAAGCCACCCAATGGCAACCTGTTGCCAATAAGCCACTGTATCAAGCAAAAGAAACACCGCCTGTTACCCCGTTAAATTTGAAAGACCCCATTTTGGTTTCAAATAACGCAGCAGAACGTATTTCCATGCAGCAAAAGTGGTTAGCCCCACTACCTGGTTCTAAAGATGAAGCCGCATTCACCGTGCTAAACCATATGTTAGGTGGCATGATGGGGGTTTTCTTCAAAGTAATGCGAACTGAAAAAGGGCTAGTTTACAGCACCAGTACCAGCACGGAACGCAACCCAAAATCTGCTTATTTTACGGTTTCAGCCGATATTGATTTTGATAAACTACCCCAAGCCTTAGAAGGGTATCAACAAGCTATTTCGCAATTAACGACCAAGCCACCCACTTGCGAAGAAGTGGAACGGGCTAAACGGGATATTTTGTTGAGTATGCGGTCTACCCGAGAAACTTCAACAGGGTTAGAAGCCCTTAATAGCTTAGAACTGAAACGAGGGTTGCCGCCTGTTGCCGTAGAAGACCAATTGAAGCGGTATACCGATGTTACCCCTGCTGATGTTGAACGGGTTGCCAAGCAGTATTTAGGCGAATCTGCATGGACGTTGCAAGGCTTTACCGCCCCTGAAGAGGTGCTAAAACAGTACTTCCCAACGGTACCCATGAAGCCTTCCAAAAAATGGACGTTGGATGCGGTATTAGCGGAAACTGCTCCTGAAACCTTACCAAAAGGGCTAAAATAACCAATGAAGCCACGGAAAAAGCTCCATTGAGCGTGCTAATTTTGTTACTGCGGTACTCATTTCGGTTATTTACTAGGTGTAAACGCCCTAATTCCGTTCCTCCTGCCTCATTATCCCATCCCACTGAAACTTTTTCCGTGGCTTCCAATAAGGGTTTGTTAAACTGTTTGACTTTCACCTATCAATTATGTTATTTATAGTTACTGGTGTCGGCTTCTTCTTCTCTTTAACGATATGCTGTTACTTCAGGACAATTTAATACTGGTATCAATCCTAATGTCTCTGCTTCTCTAATCAAATTATCCGTTTCTGTTTCCGTGTTTCAACAAGTTGCTCAGAAAGTTTTTTCTCTCTCGTGGGTATGTTTCCTTCTTCAACAACTTACAACCAAGCCGCTTTTTTACAGAAGCCCTTGGCTGTGCGTACTCAATCAAACGGTTTGTTGCCCAACCTACCTAGTGGGGTTATTTCGCCTAGGAAGGCAGTTGAAGAGACTTTTACATATGATGCTCAACAATTGACACCCAATAACCAGCCTAGCACACCAGCAGAAACCACTTGCCCACCCGCCCCCGTTGTGGTGGCTTCGCCACCTGTTACCAATGAAGAGCTTCTCCCGAAGAAGAAGAAAAAGAAATCTCCCCTAGAGATACCTGTGGAGCTGATTATACTAGCCGTTTCAGGGTATTTATCTACCTTAAACCCTGCCGTGGCTTCTGTTATTACTGAACAAATTGATACCAGCTTTTTTTGGAACTTCAACATTTTAGATTATGCAGGGATGGGGTTCCCTCGGGTTTCACGGTCTCTCAAACGAGGGGCTGTGCCGTACGACCCTGATACCGACCCCGAAACCCAAAAACGTGAGGGGTTAAACCAATACTTCTACATCAAACAACAACAAGCCAAAAACGCCAACTGGGATAACCTATGGGAAGAATTTTTACGAGAATGTCAAAATTCCCCGGGGGCGTTATTATTGCCTGCCTTACTGTTTACTGCCATACCCATTGCCAGCCAATTTACAGGCTTCCCTGCAGGCAGAAGAGCCTTCCAAATGGGCGGAAAAGACATTGATACCAACCACGTTCAACCGTTTGTTAGCTACTTAGAACAATCAAAAGCAACTACTACCATCATGCCTAGAAAAGTAGATGATCGAAAAGCGTTGCTCAGTGAGTATTATCAATCGCTATTCAAACAAGAAGGAAACCCTGCTTATCTAACAACAGAACTGCCTACGCTTTCTGTCGCCATCAATAAGCCTGTTACCTTATTTCCACTATTTAGAGGCATTAAGGAACGACCACCAGAATCTAACTACACCCTAACCCCCAAACAGTTAGAAGCCTTAGCGGGGAATAAATTACCTTCAATCGGCAGTGAAGGCATTGAACTTTCAGCAGGGGGAATTACCTTTAAGGTGGAACGACACCCAACCCCAGATTTTGCCAAGGCAAACGCCTATATGCTTTCTACCAAAGACCCTGTTACCGTAAAAGAACTAAGCAAAGCATGGTCAGAATCGTTAGCCAATCTAACGGCGTTTCAATTAACCCACAATGGCGTTGCCAAAGCCGCCTTCCCGTGGGGTAGTAACAAGCATCTGCATACCGAACACCAAACACTCATTCAAACCTATGTATTACTAACGAATATGTTAGATACTGGCATTGAAGTAGCCAATAAAGCCATGGGGGCTAGTTCTCACGATAACCCCAGCCAGTTGAATTTAGGCGGAAAACCCAACAAAGATAAAGCTTTTAAAGTGAAAAGTTTTATGAACTTTGCCAACCAAGCAGATAAAGTGCAAGATGTGATAGTGGCTGCCTTCAAAAAGCTAGATAACGCCGAAGCCACCGTGGAGCCAACGGTGGATAATTTTGTTCATGCCTTGAAGCAAACCCAGCACACCATGGGGGCGGTTAAGTTTGTGGTAACGATCGGTTCAGGGGTGTGGATGTCTTGGTGGATGTGGACTTTAGCCCATCTTCTACAAGCGGGCAGAGCCTACCCTGCTAACCGATTGGTTCGTAGTGAAGGGGTACAAACTAAGCTTTCTGCTACTAATACCCAACCTGTGGCACCGCCTAACCCACCCAAGCCAAGCGTTTTGAAAGTAACCGTTACGCCAGCACAAGAGGAGGATGCTTCAACATGATGATGATGAGTAGCACCAATCCTTTCAACAATGGCATTAGTAACAGTATCAATGCTTTCGGTAATTTGACCTATTCAGCTAACAAATGGGGTGAACTTAGAGCCAAACAATTGCTGGCTGAAGCAGACGCTGCCCATAGCTTCTTGAGGCCTGTAGCCAAAGTGGTTGCTGCACCGCTAGCTACCCTGCTAACCGAGGGTACCAAAGCAGATTTTGACCGCTTTAATTTTACCCCTGAACTGGGGGGCTTTACCATTCCGCATTTACCGCTAATGCTAACGCTAATTATGTTTTATGGGTTTATGATGCCCGCCCGTATCGATTCTGAACTGAAGCGAGCCGATAATTTAACCCCGCAGGAACAGGCAAACGAAGGCATCGTTAATAAAGGTATTCGGCAAGTAGTTAAGCTCTTTTACCGAGGGGGTACCATTAAGACTGACCCTAAAAGTGGCACCCCTGATAATAACGTGAATACGGTGGATGTTCGCCCCGTGCGAGACGTTATTATTCGGGATATGCTTTCGATTTCTCTGTTTTTGTTTGCCCTTGAACCTGCCCAACAACTGCTACGGGTTAAAAAGCAAACCGATGGTGGGCTGTTTTCCTTTGGTAAAATTGAAAGCCAGCCCGTACTAGCCATTATGGATAGACCTTGGAACCCCAATGGCGAAATGGAGGCATGGTCTTACGAAAAAACAAACAGATTGTACCAGTTAAATAATTTAAAGGCGACGGAAAACTTTGCCAATTTATTTGGGGGCAATACTTATAACAAACAAAGTGCCGAAATTTTCCGTCGAGCCGTGGCAAACGTTAATTTATATGCGGAAGATGCGGCGTTTAAAACCGCTGCAGATAAGACTATCGGGCAGTTGCACCAATTAGGCACAACACAAAACACCTTAACCAATGCCTTCAAAACTTTTTATGATGCCCATCAACTAACGGCGAAAAAAGATTTGGGTGTTGATGAAAATTTAGCTTTAAGCCTGTTGTTTGAAAAACTGCCTAGCTTTAAGAAACAGTCAGAGATAGATGATTTAACAAAGGAAACCTTGGCTGGCGAAGTAACCGAGGCAAAAGAAACCATCGATAAAGAAATTAAAAAAGCGTTGAGTGCCGTTAAGCTTGATATAGACTTTTTAGAAGCACTTAAAGCAGGAGCGAATCAAGGCGAACACCATACCCACAAACCCTTTGCGGAAAGCTTCCTGAAAGCCTACCAAGAAGGCGATAGAGAAGCTTTCCATAAAGCGATGTTGCTGGCTTCTAACGTGGGTGGGCTGGTAGATAGTGTTGTTAAAAAGCAAGGTAACAGTCTTTCTGAAAGCAAATTTGACCGTTACGGCAAGGCGTGGGAGCATCTTCAGGGCTTGCAAAATTTATTACCACAATATCACCTACTACGCCATACGGAAACCTTGTTGCAAAAAGAAGGGTCTGAACAGTCTTTTTTAGCAGGGGTTAAGGGGTTGTTTAGCCATTCTAAACTAGCTTTAGAAGGTATTAAACGCTTGGAAGAAGTAACCCAAAAGGCAAGAAAAGAGGGTAAGGCAGTGGGTGTTAAAAACCTATTTGGTAAAGTGGCAGATACGTTTAACCCAACCGCTGTATTTAAAGAGTTTGCCCGCAGTATGAAGGCACCTGTTGATTGGATGACCTTTGTGTTGGTGGCTGGGGTTATTGGGTTTGTGCCTGTATGGATTAACCAAGTTTATACGGATTTAGAGTTTAAGTTTAAGCATAGCAATGATAAAGTGCCGCCACCTTTGGATGAAGACCCTTCACAAGCAGAGTTAGAGGCATTTGATTATTTGCCGTTGGTACCCAAATCAGGTACGGCTCCTGCTGTACATCGGTTTCAAGATTTAGCCAACCAACAACCGTAGCCCCCCTACTTACCGACCCCATTTAGCCAGCGTTGGGCAAAGTTCTTGGCCTCGGTATCCCACAAAAACAACAAATCCTTAAAGCCATGGTTGGGCTTCAGCCCCAATTCCAACGATGAAACCGCTGGTAATTCCAAAACCCCACGCTCCCTCGTCTTCACCCAAATAGTTTCCTTATCATCCCTGTAAAGCGGTTTCTGCTCGACACTTTGCCTATCAAACCCAAATTCTAACGATAAGCCCCGTTGGGCATAATGCCCCTCAATGGCTTCAAACAACTGCTGCTTCTGGGCTTCATCCAGCAGATTTGGCAGCGTTTCCAAGTTGATAAATTTCGGCAAGTCATGTCGCATCATCCGCTTGGCAAGGGTTTTCAGCAACGCATCTTCACTGTACAAGCTCCAACAATGTATGGCTTCCCACAAGTAGCAATCATCCATCCGCAAATAGGAATGCGTGGGTAATTGTTCACCTTGGGTTACCAAGCCGTACAACTCATCAGCGGGATGCCCTGTATCGATGCCGTTATCTTTCGCCCAAATAAAGCGTTTTAGTACAAATTTTAACAAGGCTTCGCTGGCTTTATCTAAGGAATGCAACGCCATTTTATAAGCTTCATACCGCCCAAACAGGTAGTGTTCCACGGCAGGCACACCGTCTTCTAGCACGGTAACAATCGGCTTACCTTCGTGGGTGTTGCAAATTTCCAAACAACTAATAATTCTATCGCTTTCAATGTTGCCATATTTTGTACCCATAAAATGGGCATCGCGAAGCAGATAATCCAACCTATCCATATCCAACTGGCTAGAAACAAGGCTAGCTAAAAAATGCTTTTGCCCCTGAAATTCCCCCACGCCGTTAAAGCGTTTAAGCACTTGGGCTAAATCTCCCACGCCATGTTGGTGCCACAGGGTTTGCAGTTCTTCGTCTTCTTCTAGCAATTTGTAAAGCCAGAAATAATCGTGCGTTAGCCCTCGTTGATGCAATTCCAACACGTCTTCCAGCGTGTGCGAAAGCGGAGAATGCCCTACATCGTGCAGTAAAATAGCCATTAGCAACGCACATTCGTACGTTACGTTACTGCCTGCAATGGTGGATTCCAACAACTGCCTGCTGCGTCTATCATACTTGAAGACCAGCAAGGCTTTGGTCATTAAATGGGTTGCCCCGAGGCTATGGTTGAATCGACTATGCACCGCCCCAGGAAAGACGAACTCTGCCAAACCCATTTGTTTGATACGGCGTAGGCGTTGAAACACCCCACAATTGACGGTATCAAGCAATAGCTTGTGGATGGGGTCTTTACGGTCAAACTGCATAATGCCGTGAATGGGGTCTGCCATTTGTAGCCATCGCCAACGGGTCATTATCTACTTTCCTTTAAATGGTTTTAAAATAAGGTATTATATCAATTCACAATTTGAATATCCTACCAACCAGTAGGAACGACCATCGCGTTTGCTCTGCAGTCGCCGATGCGTTCCGTCCACCGAAGGGGCAAAAAGAACATCCC
>JAPLIO010000184.1 GCA_026389055.1 Candidatus Melainabacteria bacterium
GCAGAGCATTTAGGGAACTTCAGAGCTTCCGCCCAAGCCTATGTTCAACGTACGAGAGCAACCAATTAACCAGTTGTTCCCCTGGGGAATACAAAGGGGGCGGCGAGCAGCCCCTTTGTTTTGCGGGGGGTGTGGGGGGTACCCAAATGGTACCCCCCATGAAGCCCTAGCCCGAAGCAATAACCATCTGAATTCATTAAACAAAAAACGTCAGGTGGTAAGGTTACTTGTCTACTGATTTGCTTTGGTAATGTATTTTCTACCCAAAGCAATAGCAGGCTCTTCAATATATTTATAAGTAAGGTAAGAAAAACCAATGGTTATTAAAAGAGCTACTACAATGAACCCGAAGAGAATTAACGGATAATTGGCAATAGAAGGAGCCAAATACCCCACCAACGGAAACAAGAAAACGCCCCCTACAGCAGGATGGAAGAGATAAATAGAATAACTAATTTTGCCTAACGTTTTTAATGCGTTGGCTGGCTTTACCAACACGACTTGAGCCATAAAATAAGCCAAAATAGCCAATACATAGGTAGTTAAATAGCGAGAAAAATCTTCTGCGTAACCCCAATAGCTCACCAAGCCCACCACGCCAAGTGTTATGCCAATCAATCCCCAAAAAGTGATTGGCTTCACGAGAGGGGCTTCATTTTTTAATAGTACACTACGTGATAAATACCCGAGTACCATATAACTAAGCCCCATAGGCAAGGCAACAGGCATATAAATACCCTTAAAGTGCTTGAGTGCTGCAAACCCAATACCCCCTAGCAACAGAAGCCCCCAAAGGCTAACAATGGCTTTGGTATTACGAATGAGTTTGAAGGCAAACAAAGCAGCACACAGTGTGTAGAAAATAAGTTCAATTTGAAGTGTCCAAGCAACGCCGTTAATATCTGCCACACCCACAAATTTTTGAAGCATGGTGATGTTGACGAGCAATTGCCCCCAAGTCCAGTGGATGCCTTCTACAGGGAATACTGTCCACACAATACACATGAGGAATACAGAAAGCCAGTACACGGGGTACAATCTGAAAAATCGGCTTAAAGCGAAGGTAACGAGCGGTTTTTTCCGTGGGCGAAGTAGGCTCATGGGAATGACAAAGCCACTAATTAAGAAGAAAATCAACACGCCAATTTTCCCAATATCCCAGTAACCTAAAATCCACTGTACCAAACTAAGATAAACATTATTGGGTAGCTGGTTACCAATAAGGGCTAACGTATCTGCCAAGGTGCCTTCCCCAGTAATGGGTTTACCTAACCAATAGGGCGTTACCGCCAATAATACGGTGTGGTAAAAATGAAGAATCAATACCAACACACAAGCAATGCCTCTAGAGGCGTCTAGCCATTCAATACGATCTGCAGTGGCAGTGGGCGAAGTGCTGGTTGGCTCAGTAGGAAAAGCTTCAGGAAGCTGGGTGTTGGTAGAAGGTTGGTTGAGAGACACGCAATGGTTACCTATTGTTTTTTATCTAATCTTGTACAAAGAGTAACATACTGGTATCACTCTTTTAATGTGAATATAAAAAGTTCAACAAGCTATTTTTATACAGTTTTGTTACAAAACGTTATTTTTGTTTAGGCTTCTTCTCTGGCCGTCCGAAGTGAGAGAAAGAGTCGAAAAAAACGATTGATTTTCTAAAGGCTAGAAACATCGTTCCCATTTAGCATTTTTTAAAGGTTGAATATAAGCAATGTCAAAACTAGAACTATTGAGAGTGTACAGCCAATCCTTATTAGAGTATTCGAAAGATTGTCCTGCTTGGATGTTTCAAGATATTAAACTACACTTGACTGCTTTAAATGATTTTGGTGCGGGTAAGCAATTACAATCCAAAGAATCACTAGGGGTTCATTTAACGGAACTGCGTCAATTTCATAGAAATTTATTGCAACGGCATTACCCCACCTACTGTTTATTAACAGCCAAGTTAGAAGCACTAGAAAAGTGTATTAAAAGCATGGTTGGGCTGACGCTGATTGATTACCAAGTGCTGACCAAACAACTTTATGCGAGTGCTGGCAGAGAAAAACAGAAGAAAATTAGCACTGTTTTCTTAGGGCATGGGCAAAGCCGATGCTGGAATAAACTGCTCGATTTTTTGCAAGCGGATATGGATGTAGAACAAACCGTTTATTTTGATAAACCTTATAGGGTTGACCATGTTACTCGGGAATCTTTAGGGGAAATGACCAAAGATTTAGATTTTGCCATTATTGTAATTGCCCCTGAAGATGAAGCCTTAGCTACTACCAAGCAACACGCTAGAAGCCAAGCCCTGTATGAAATTGCGTATATGCAGGGTTGCTTGGGCGATAAACGGGTGGCTATTTTGAAACAAGAAGGTGTGGATGATTTTATTGAAATTGAAGGGTTGAATTATATTACCTTCAGTAAAGATAAAATTGAACAAAGTTTTTATGAACTTTCTCGTAAATTCAAGCATATTGAAGGTTAGCGACTATTACGGGCAGGGGTTTGGGATAGCATCATGCACGGCATTGATGCGAGCAATCGTTTCCGCCGAAAGTTGAATGCTAGCGGAACTAATGTTTTCAACCAATTGTTCCATGGTAGTAGCCCCAATAATGTTGCTAGTTACAAAAGGCTGTTGGTTGACAAACGCCAACGCTAGTTGCGTTAAAGTAATGCCTAAATCTTGAGCAATAGCATGGTACTGAGCAACCGCCTCTAACGCCTTGGGCGTTCTGTAACGAGAGAAATAATCAGGGTACAGCGTAATACGCCCGTTAGCAGGGGTTTGCCCGTTGAGGTATTTGCCCGAAAGCACCCCAGAAGCCAACGGAGAATAAGCCAACAGCCCCACATCTTCCCGAATGGATACTTCGCTTAACCCAATTTCATAAGTACGGTTAAGCAAGTTATAGCAGTTTTGAATGCTTACAGGGCGAGGCAAAGCGGGGTTCGCATCGCTTAGTTGGGTGTATTTCATTAAGCCCCAAGGGGTTTCGTTGGAAACGCCAAAGGTGCGAATTTTCCCTTGTTGAACTAGCTCTTGCAACGCCCCGACGGTTTCTGCCATATCAAAGGCAGGATCTGCTGGGTTATGAGTGTATTCCCGAACCCCAAAAATGTTCACACTTCTATCGGGCCAATGTAGTTGGTAGAGGTCTAAGTAATCCGTTTTAAGGCGTTTCAGGCTGGCTTCACAGGCGGCTAAAATGTTTTTACGGTCTAGGCAGTGTTCTTCGCCCCGAATCCAGTGGAACCTGCGTGAATAGCCCACAACTTTAGAAGCAAGCACCACTTGGTCTCTGTTCTTACGGCTTTCCAGCCAATTGCCAATGTAGGTTTCGGTTGCTCCGTAGGTGTTTTCTCGAATGGGTACGGCGTAAACTTCGGCGGTATCAATAAAGTTCACACCCAGTTCAAGGGCTTTATCTAGCTGTTGATGGGCGTCAGCTTCGGTGTTTTGTTCGCCCCACGTCATGGTGCCTAGGCAAATAAGGGAAACGGGAATATCTGTTTTGCCAAGAGTTCGCATGGGCATGGCATGGGTAGCAGTGGCACTATTCATAGGATGAGAGCTTTCTGTTTTTGAGTGAAATAAGACATCTTTCTGTAACAATCATAGAAAAAAATTGAGCAAACGGCAAGTGGAGGGTTGACTCTAGGGTTTGTCCTTAGTATCTTAAAGGGGTTGAAGGGAATCAGCAGGTGGCATTTTTTAAGTCTTGCTGGTTTTTATTTTAATAATACATCAAACTATGTGCGTCCTTAGCTCAGCGGTAGAGCAGTCCCCTTTTAAGGGAAAGGTCCTGAGTTCAAATCTCAGAGGACGCATAAAAAATAGAGTCAGTTACCCGATTGGGAAGCTGGCTCTATTTTTTTAGATTTTGAATTATAATTGGAAGATATTTATTTGAGGTTACGGAAAAAGAGTGGTTGGTTTGGGGTAAAATAGACGTATCGTTATGATTCGTTCACAACTAGGATACCTCCCCCATGACTACTTTCGCTGACATCCAAATTCAACAAGCCACCCCCACAAACAAATTCC
>JAPLIO010000035.1 GCA_026389055.1 Candidatus Melainabacteria bacterium
GGCACGAGGAACGGAATTAGGGCGTTTACACCTAGTAAATAACCGAAATGAGTACCACAGTAACGAAATTAGCACGCTCAATGGAGCTTTTTCCGTGGCTTCAGATAGCATTAACATCAATAATAGAACCTTTCAGGTAACAGATAGGGTGTTGCATTAAGGTTATTGTCTCATTGCAACAACGCAGTTGCCCATCCTACCAACAGAGGAAATTATTAACGTTACTAAAGATTAAAAACCATGTTCTTGCATCGATTGTCGTTCCTGGCTTTAGCTGGTTGGTTTGTCAGGAGGTGCCTGTTTGGGCACCCCCCGACACGCTTTTTAATTTTTTTGGACAAATTCAGGGGCAAGCCCCTCGGAAAGACCGCCCTAAACGCCACCCCTCTATGCCACAAGGGCATGGACGGGAGGATGTTCTTTTCGCCCCTTCGGTGGACGGAACGCATCGGCAGCTGCAGAGCAAATGCGATGGTCGTTCCTACTGGTTGGTTTGAACTCTAACGCTATTCAATCTGTGAATTGGTATTAAATAGTGAAAGAGATCAAACCCGCCAACGAAAAACTAAAACGACAATCGATGAAAGAACACGCTATTTAATCTTTGCATGGGTATCAGATTGCCACCAGTCCTTGTTTATCATGTAAAATAAAAGTAACAAACGGTTATCGCTTTCGGCTAAAAAAGGATTTTTGAAACGATGGCAAGGCTAAAATTAAATCAACTACTAGGGTTAATAGCTTGTGTTTTAGGTTTCTATCAACTATCTTTAGTGGCAAACGCTATTGAAATAGGCGAAGCTATCCCAACACAGAACACCCCTTCGTTATTAGGCATGGCTGGTAGTGCTATTGAAAAACAGGAAACGGCTACCTTCACTCGGTTTCGGTTGCAATTAAAAAGCGGTAGTTGTACCGCCCCCGTTGTGCAGGAAGACCCTGAAAAAGGCAGAACCCTTCTACAAGTGCCTGCCCAGCTTATTATTCCTTTAGTTCAACCTGTTGGCTTGGGGGTTTCGGCGGGCAGAAATGCTCAAAGTTTTTATGTTGAAAGCCTTCCTGCTGGCGGAGGGCAATCTGCCAAGTTACAAGTGGCGGTCGGCTATAACGTGCCTACTACGTTTCGGTGGCAGTGTGATGCGAAACGGAAACAGTTTATTTTAGATGTGCAAGAAGCTTATACTTATCAAGATGCCACCCAAGCCTTAGGTAGTGGGCTAGATTATGCAAAAACTCGGGTGGTGTTAGGCGTAGGGCAACAACATTGGGTTCATGTGTTAAATTGGCAACCCAATAGTAGTTCCTTTAACTTGGTGCCAGCCTTACCAGCTCAAGGCTTACGAGGCAAAGCAACAGTTAAAGCTACCGTGGCGAAAGAAGCAGGGGTTGCAGGGGTGAATGCCTCCTATTTTAATCATCAATTAGGCTTGCCGTTGGGCTTTTTAATGCGGGAAGGTGAGTTGTTGACAGGTCCCGTTTTTAATCGGGTGGTGTTAGGGCTTTCAAATACGGGTGTGCCTCGGCTGGAACGTTTAACGTTAAAGGCGGCTGCCCATGCGGAAACGGGGCAAACGGTGGCAATTCAAACGGTTAATCAACCTCGGTTGCAATCAGGGGTAGTAGCACTGTATACCAGCCTGTGGGGAGGGTCTGCTCCGCCAGCGGGAGGAGGAACAATTAGCCTGTTAATTAGTGGGGGCAAGTTGAAGGGCATTACGCCTTCGGGGGTGGCTACTATCGGGGTGGATGATTGGATTTTGTATGGTCCTGAAACGGTGTTAGCACCCATTGCGGCGTTAGATATTGATACCCCTATTGAGCTATTGCTTAGCACCCAACCTGATTGGAGCGATAAGCAACATTTGGTAGCGGGAGGGCCTTTTTTGGTTCGGGGTGGGAAGCCGTTTATTGATTTAGAGGCTCAAACGTTTAAGGGCTTACCGCCAGCAGAACGTACATCGAGAACGGCGGTTGGCATTAAGGCGGATGGGTCTGTTTTGGTGGTAGCAATGGAAAAAAGTGCGGGCGGGGTTACGTTGGCACAAGCGGCGGCTATTTTAATTCAACTAGGCGTACAGGAGGGTATGAATTTTGATGGCGGTAGTTCTACCCAGATGGTGGTTAATGGACAGATGGTTTACCCGTTAACAGGGGGGTGGGTACCGCCTGTAACAACCGCGTTGGTGTTTGTGCCTTCTCGGAAGTTATCTGAAAAGCCGTTGTGGTTGGAAAAGCAGTCTTCAGTACCGTTGCCTTCGTTTCATGCGAAATCCGCAGGTAGAAACGTTTCTCCGCCATTACCTTCAAGCCCACCTGTACCGTTATTTTAACCCTACAGAAACAACTAGCACGTTTTAAATGGGTATAAAAAGGCTTTCATGCTTGCTTGACACCCCGCCGTGTTGATTGTATAAAGATAGAAGCGATTTATTCACCCATGGTGAGTGT
The DNA here is from genome assembly GCA_026389055.1 of Candidatus Melainabacteria bacterium. Taxonomy (GTDB): domain Bacteria; phylum Cyanobacteriota; class Vampirovibrionia; order Vampirovibrionales; family JAJTHC01; genus JACEUU01. Next base: position 2,449 of record JAPLIO010000035.1, read on the forward strand.
TAACGTCCCTACGGAGTGGTGTCCGAGTGGTCTATGGTGCAGACCTGGAAAGTCTGTGTATGTCAAAGTACCGAGAGTTCGAATCTCTCCCACTCCGTGTTTCTTTTCTAATACCGATTCACCGTTTAAATAGCGTAAAATCATGATGCGGGATGCCACGGGGGGCATCCCCTACGAAGGGAGAATTATCAGATTATTGTAGGGGACATCCCCCCGTGGTGTCCCGTCGATGATGTAAACCCAAACACGCTATTTAAACGGTGAATTGGTATAAAAAGCGTTTATAGTTAAACTTTGTGTTAATTATAAACGCTTTTTTGTTGCAATTTTTTAACATGTTAGCATATAACTTCAATAAATTGTTTTTATATTATTAGTTACAGTTATAAAAGCAACTTTTTAATTAGTTTAAAATGCCTTTTTTCTCTCTACTGCTTTTATACCCATTCCCTATGTTGATTTTCTGTTTTTATAAATTTTCTCCCACCCCCACCCCACTCTGATGAGAGCGAGTATCTTTTATGATGTCTAGTTTTTTCCCTTCGGCTTTATCCCGTTATTTTCAACCTACTGCTTATAACCGCCAATCCAATCCACAAACACCGTTTACCCAATATCAACAACCGCCAGTGCAATCGTTTTACCAAAATCCACAGCAAAACTTCTGGACGAGTTCATCTTCAGGCTTGCCACAACAATCTCGTTCGTGGTTTAATCAATTTTTCCGTACGTTTACCAATAGTTGGAATCATTTTAGTCAACTTTTACCGCAACAATGGCAACCCGTTTGTCATCCAACAAACCCCTACAATTACAACCCCTATCCAGCTCCTCCTGCCCCGCCTCTTCCCCCTACACCCAATCCTAACACCCCACCAACAGACCCCATTACAGCTGATGGTTGGCGGTTACCTTCTACCGATTTCCGCAACTTAACGACTGATCAACGTATTACCCTAACAGGGCTTTCTGCCTCAGAATTAGGGTCGCTTCATGTCGGTGGCAGAGGTTTGGCGTTTACAGGGTCTCGGGAAGGTATCTACCAAAGCTACTGGACGGTGTTGGAAAAGTTAGAAAAAGGCGAACCTGTTTCCGAACGAGACAAAACCGCCGTTCTGACGGCTAGAAATCAAGACAGGCAACGCAATCTGCCAACAGGTACTAGCTTTGAGCGAAATTACCTAGCTACGTTAGATAAATTAACCCAAAGCACCCACTTTACCGATAAACTTCGCAATGCCCCGCCAGTTCAAGATACGGGCAAACGCCTGCAAGTGCCAGATAACATTAACCCCGCCAGCCAACAGTTTATTGAATTTCAAAAAAGCGTTGGCAACACGAATGCGGATTTCAATACCATGATACTGATTACCAACTGGAACCACGATACACTGGATAATGGTGTGATTGATGGTAGTATTGCCCTGCATGAATTGGCTTCTAATGGGGTTGGCAAAGCGTTGGTTAATACCCCCGAAGGCATTCAGTTTTCCCAAAGCATGGCAGAACATGAAATGGCAGATGGCAGTATTAACAACACGTCTTCCAAGTTTTTTGTTCAGGCGTTTGATAGTGCCTATTCCAACGGAGCGGTACCCAAAGTGAGCATTGGGCAAATTCAGCAAGATACGCAGGCACAAGCGGCTCGTGCAGGTAGAACGTTGCAAGATGTGAAGAATTTGGTGAGCAAAACAGTCGATGCGTTTGCGAAAGGAGCTTTTTCAGGCGTTGGTCAAGGGTTGGGTAGTTTTTCAGATATGTTGAAGAATCATCCTGCCATGGTGGCTGGGCAAGCGGGTAGCATGATGTTAGGGGCGGTTTGCCCTTATTTGGCGGCATTACCAGCCATGTTGGGTAGCAAGCCTTCGCAACGTAATTTCTCTATGCAAGGTGCGTAACAATAAATAGTACGGATAGGTTGATAGGTTCGGGCTAGGGCTTTATGGGGGGTACCATTTGGGTACCCCCCAAACCCCCCGCAAAACAAAGGTGCTGCTCGCCGCCCCCTTTGTATTCCCCAGGGGAACAAGGGTTGATTGGTTTAC
>JAPLIO010000229.1 GCA_026389055.1 Candidatus Melainabacteria bacterium
CCCACTTGACGACCATTGACCAACGTGAAGGCTTTACCTTCTTTGCCAGCCCGACCCGTTCTACCAATACGGTGAACATAATCTTCATCATCGCGTGGTAAATCAAAGTTAAAAACGGCTTCAAGGTCGTTTACATCCAACCCACGTCCAGCTACATCGGTTGCTACCAAAATTTCAACGTGTCCAGCACGGAAACCCTGCATAACCCGAGTTCTAGCATTCTGGTTCATATCGCCATGCAACGCATCGGCACGGAAGCCTTTATCCCGAAGGAAAGAAAGCAATTCATCCACTTTGGCTTTGGTGTTACAAAAAACAACACCCCGAGTAATACCATAAAACGCCAATAAGCGGAATAATACTTCAGCTTTTTGATAATCACGCACCACGCTGTAGAATTGTTCAATTTTAGGCATACTGCGTTTTTGTTGGCTAACATCAATAACGACAGGATTTTTTTGGAATTGTTGTGCCAATTTCAAAATTTGAGGTGCCATCGTAGCAGAAAACAGAATGGTTTGACGCTGTTCGGTTGGAATGTTACCTAAAATGGTTTCCATGTCTTCACGGAAGCCCATATCTAACATTTCATCGGCTTCATCCAAAACCACTTTTTCAACCGTGGAAAGGTCTAACGCCCCACGGTCAATTAAGTCCATCGTTCTACCCGGTGTACCCACCACTAAAGAAGGGGTTTGTTTTAGCAAACGAAGTTGATGCCGAATATCTTCGCCACCATAAACACACACAACGGAAACACCTTTTTGGTTGCCTAGCAACTGTTTGCACTGTTCCGCAACTTGAAGCACCAATTCCCGAGTAGGGCAAAGAATTAAGCCTTGCACTTCTTTCAAGAACGGTTGTAAGGTTTGAATTAACGGCATGGCAAACGCACCCGTTTTACCGCTACCTGTTTGGGCTTGCCCAATAATATCACGTCCGCCTAAAATAACAGGAATGGCTTCTTTTTGGATAGACGTAGGGGTGGTAAAGCCCATTTTCGCAATAGCGTCTAACAAGGCTGGCGAAGTTACGCCCAAGGCTTCAAAAGCAGCCGTTGGCGATGAAAAATCATGCGTTTCAGGCTGAGGGGTGTTTTGGGCTGGCATTTCAGTTGCCTTTTCTTCACCAAATGGGGGCAACAAAGCAGCAGCTGCTTTAGGGGAATCTAACATAACAATAGTCATCATAAATAAAAGGGTCTACTTTCTTCCACGCCTCAAAAGGGCATGGCGGTTGCTAAAAAAGCGTTGATTTCTCTGGTTATACACACTTTTTATCGCACTTAAAATAAGGGATTATAGTTACCATGTATTAAAGAGAGAGACGCTTGGCACAACTTTAGAGACGCACAATTTAAAAGGCTTTTTAAACAGTTTGCTAAGTTAAAACAAACTTGTTACCTTTAGACAACGGCTAGCACTATTTCTGTTATATGGCTGGAAGCAAAACCTAGAAAGTCGTTCCGAGCAACAAAAGCTTGACTAGACTGACGATGACTAAACACATCGTGCAACACTGAGGAGGGGGCAAAGCCACTCTCAAACACAAAAAACGCTAGAGAAGAGCGATTTCACCTTTTAACATACTGTAAACAAAATTGAAACACTAGTGTTTTTTAAAAAACCCACTAAACAACCCAAAATTGTTACAATCTTTTACGCTTAACCCAATTCTCCGTTTAACTGTGGTTTTCTCTCATCGATTGTCGTTTCAGTCTTTAGCTGGTTGGTTTGTCAGGGGACTGTCGTTTGACAGCCCCCCGACACCCCCCACAAACTCAGGGGCAAGCCCCTAAGAACCCCCAAAAAGCCACCCCCCTATGCCACCAGACGGGCATTGACGGGGGGATGTTCTTTTTGCCCCTGCGGTGGACGGAACGC
>JAPLIO010000051.1 GCA_026389055.1 Candidatus Melainabacteria bacterium
AACCCACCTCGACCATTTACCGCCATTATTGGTGGGTCTAAAATTTCGACTAAAATCACTGTGCTAGAAAATTTGTTAGATAAAGTGGATACGCTCATTATTGGTAGCGGTATGGCCTACACCTTCCTGTTAGCCCAAGGCTACAGCGTGGGGAAATCACTCGTAGAACCTAGCTTTACCGATATGGCAACCACCATTATGGCAAAAGCAAAAGCCAACAACGTAAAGTTGATTTTATCGGAAGATTTAATTGTGGCGGATGCCTTTAGCCCAACGGCAAACACGCAAAAAGTATTAATTTCAGCCATTCCTGCTGAATTTGAAGGCATGGATATTGGCGAAAAAACCCGTAAAACCATGAGCGATGCCATTTTAGCCAGCAAAGCCATCCTTTGGAATGGGCCTGTAGGCGTTTTTGAAATGGAACCATTCGCTGGTGGTACCAGAGCCTTAGCCCACGCCGTGATTGAAGCCACTAAAAACGGAGCAAAATCCGTATTGGGCGGCGGAGATACCGTTGCTGCCGTTGAAAAATTCGGGATGGATAAAGCCTTGTTTACCCACGTTTCAACAGGCGGTGGGGCTAGCCTTGAATTTATTGAAGGCAAAAGTTTACCCGGTATTGCTATTTTAGCCGATGCCCCAACAGCGTGTGCATTGTAAGAAAAATCTAACAGAAGGGTAAACTATTTGAATGTTAGATTGGTTAGTTCACGGCGTTGAATGGATTTTAGGCACGCTGATGATTTTTGTTCATGGGTGTATTGATGCCCTTGGCTATTGGGGCGTTGCCCTACTCATGGCGATAGAGTCTGCCAATGTGCCGTTGCCTAGCGAAATGATTTTACCCTATGCGGGCTACCTTGTTCAGCAAGGGCAAATGAATATTCACTTAGCCGCCTTTGCTGGTGCGTTTGGGTGTGTGCTAGGGTCTATTCCTTCGTATTGGTTGGGGCATTGGGGTGGGCGTCCGTGGTTGCAGAAGTATGGCAAATGGCTACTGCTTTCTGAACACGACCTTGAAAAAGCGGAACGCTGGACAGAAAAATTTGGCGATTGGACGTTCTTTCTTTGCCGAATGTTGCCCGTAGTTCGCACGTTTATTTCATTTCCTGCAGGGGTGTTTAAAGCCCCGTTGGTGCCATTTTTAACGCTAACCTTCATCGGTTCGCTGGTGTGGAGCTACGCCCTTGTGTGGGTCGGCATTAAATTCGGCGAAAACCTAGAAGTCTTCAAACATATTTGGCACAAATTTGATGCTGCTATTGCCGTTGTGCTGGTAGTGCTAGGGTTTTGGTACATTTGGAGTCACACCAAACAATTCAGAGTTAAAACACCCGTAGAAAAACAAACCGATGATATCTAACCAACCTTCCAGATATGCCCAAGCGTTTGAACGCCTGAAAGCCCTTAACCAAAGAGGGTTTATTCCCTTTACGTTGTTGGGCTGGAAAGATGTAGGCAGTTGCAAAACGATTTTAAAACAATTGGTTGAATGTAAACCTGCTGCGTTAGAATTAGGGCTTCCGTTTTCAGACCCTGTAGCGGATGGGTCAACCATTCAGCAGGCGGTTACGGAAACGTTGGCAACAGGCTTTAAAATATCGCAAGGGTTTGAGTTGATTGCTTATGCTAGAAGTTTGGATGCCAATGTACCCATTGGCTTGCTGGTATACTACAACACGGTGTTAGCCCAAGGGTTAGAGAGCTTTTTTGTTCAAGCCAAGCAGGCTGGGGCAGATGCCGTTTTAATTGCAGATTTACCCCCTGAAATGGCGGCTGAAGTAAAACCCTTTGCAGATGCTGTGGGCATGGATTTGGTGTTTATTGTTTCCCCCCTTACCAAGCCTGAACGGGTGAAGCAGTTGGCAACGGTGGCTGGTGCGTTTTTCTATGTGGTTTCCCGCTTAGGTATTACAGGTAGCCATGCTACTTACGATGCTAATTTGCCTGCTACATTGCAAATGTTACGGGAAGTGAGTAATTTACCGCTGTATGTGGGCTTTGGTATTTCGACGCCTGAACAAGCCAAAACGATGATTGATTTAGGTGCGGATGGGGTTATTACGGGCAGTAAAATTATTGAACTAGTCAAGCAGGATGGGGATTTACCCGCTTATTTAGCATCTATGGTGCAAGCTGGCTTGTAATTGGTATAAGGTTTATTTTTTTAAAGGCTTTCGGTTTTTAACGGCAATTTGGTCGCAAAAGCGGGTTACGGTGCAAACATCGCACCAAGCCCCAATCGGTCGGCAAATATCTCTGCCATAAAGCACCATTAGCTTGTTAATTTTTGCCCAATAAACGGGGGGTAAGTGGTCTCTCAACGCAAATTCGGTTTCATCAGGCGTAGCGGTTTGCAACACACCCAAGCGGTTACAAATCCGATGCACATGAATATCCACGCAAATAGCAGGCAACCGATGCCCCAACCCAACGACTAAATTCGCCGTCTTCCGCCCAACACCTTTCAGCTTCATCAGCTCTTCAATGGTATCAGGCACTTGCCCGCCGTAGGTATCAATCAGTACTTGGCAGGCTTCTAAAATGGTGCGAGCTTTCGTTTTGTAGAACCCTGCTGGGTAAATCAGTTGTTCGACTTGTTCAACAGAAAGCTTCAAAAAATCCGCAGGCGTATCATACTTGGGGAATAGGCGTTCGCAAGCGGGGATGGTTACTTCATCTTTGGTGCGTAAGCTGATGATACAGCCCACCAGCACTCGAAAGGCGTTGCCTTCACAAATATCATCAAGTGGATGGTTGATATACAGCGGTTCAACGGCATCTAAAAACTGGGGTAGCCTGGTGCTAATGCGTTTGGCTTGTTCCGTTTTTGAAAGTTTCTTGGTTTTTTCAGCAGAAGGTTTGGTTGGCATAAGGCAAGGCTTTCTAATAGGGGATAATAAGTTCAGTATAAAAGGAAAACGACTAAAAAAACATCCCTGCACTCCGTTGTATAACCTAGAAACAACCTCAAGAATTGGATAGAGCCTCTAAAGTTTAGTAAGCTATAAAAAAGCAATCTTTTAAAATATACTATTCAGGAGATTTTACCCCATGACTTTTAATGATTATTCTGTTCAACTGTTAAGTTTTTCTATTTTAGCCTTATGGGGCTGGCAGTTTAGCAAACAGCTAAAGGCATTAACAGAAAAGCAAACGCAACTAAATAATAGTTTGTTACAACCTATTGCCAACTTAAAAACCACCTTAGATAACTTAGCTTACCAACAGGTTAATATTCAACAACACATTACCCAAGAAAACAAAGTACTTCAAGAACAAGTGCTTCAACAATCAAACCAGCTAACAGAAGTCTTGTCTCAGCAATACGAAACGCACTTTGTTGATTTTATCCATAACCTAACCGCCACCATTAATGGCACCGAAGCCGAAGAGAATAACCAGCCCGTTGTAACAGAAAATCCACCAGCCCAAGCGGATGAGTACGACCCTAAAAACCCACCCAAAGCAGATTGTTTTTCAGGGCATTATACGGATTGGACGATTAAGCGGGTACGGCGGATTATTCAGCAGTTTGGGGCAGATTTCTTCCAAGGCAAACGGATTTTAGATTTAGGCTGTGGCTACGGGCATGTGGGTAGTTTGTTTGCCCATTTGGGTGCAACCGTTGTGTATTCTGACGCACGAGAAGCGTATGCCGAAGAAGTGCTAAAACGAGACCCTTCAGGGACGTTTGTACGAGCAGATTTAGATAATGAATTCCCGAAACGGAAGTTTGCAATAGCACAGACCCTAATTTGGTGCTTTATACGGAAGAAGAAGGGTATGATCAGGCGTTTAACGCCAAGGGGTCTCGTCCTTCATCTGCCTATGTTGAAGCCCAATTACGGCAACAGGGGTGTTTAGTAGAAGCCTTGAAGGATGATTCTTGCAATAGTAGTTTTCATCGGTATGATTGGACGGTGGATGAATCGACCAGTTTCGACCATGGGTTGCGGCGGTTATGGTTTGTGCAAACGCCGTTGGCACCCAAACCGAAAAAAGCGAAGCCTGTGGTTAAAGCAACCACTGGGGTGGAAGTAGTTGGGGTATTGGCACCTAAGGCGACCAAAAAGCGTTCAGTCAACCGTGAAGCGTAGCACCTAAAAGCCTACGCTATTGTTATACCCATTCACAGTTTGAATAGCCTATTTTGTCATTCCGAGCGTAGTCGAGGAATCTCCTGACCATCTAGGGGGACCTCGACAAGCTCGAAATGACGACGACTTTTAATCTTTTAATTGGTACTAATGAGTATAAAAGCTATTTTTTAGAACTTGCCCGAACGATACCTTTTTCTACTAATCCCCCTTGGGCGTTTATTATTGCTGGTTTAACTAATTCTATTGCTTTCCCCCCAATAATCTCGCGTACATCATCTTGTGGGTAGAATGTTCCATCAGGTTTTACCGTATCAAAAATAAGGTTAAACGCCCAAAAACTATGTTCATCAGGAGGTCTATCATAAGCTGGGACAACTAGAGAATAAGCTGAATTTTCCAAATCATGTCTAATACCAATTCTAAGATTAAATGGCGTAAAATCATGAAACGGGAAGCCACGGAGAGCTTCCCCTACAGTCGTATTTTCGTAGGGGCTGGTCTCTGTGCCAGCCCGTCAAATAGGCAAAGCCAAACACGCTATTTAAAAAGAGGGTATAAAGGCAAGGGTTCCGAACTAGGGTGTAGCATCGGTACCTGTGGGTTATACGCCGTGGTTAGTTGAGATTGCTTCATCATGGGTTAGCGGTTACAGTCCTATTTTTTAATACCCCCTTATGCTACTTAGGTGTATAAAACCCCTAAAGCATCTGTTTTGTGCCACCACCTGCCCCCTGTGGTTACTTAATCTTTGAATTGGTCTTAAAATAAGTCTATCAAATGTTGAGGTGCCTGCTGATGTTTCGGTTGTTGGGGCAGTAGCTCGCCTTTATCTACCTTAATGGGCTGGGTTAACATCAACGCAGGATAAGCCTTCGCCGTATTGTTTTTTCTGCCTAACAACGCTTGTTGCTTGTTCAGCTTTTCAGAAACAAACGCACCCTTCAACGGTTTTAACTGCATAGCAGGATGAACGGACTGAATACCCTGTAGTTCAATAGCCTGCCCCGTTTGCCCATTTAATTGCTTTAACAAAGTGGCCGTTGAAAACGGCTGAGAAATCGACTGTTCGCTTAAATCCGCCGTTTGCCCATGGTTCGGTTGGGCTTGTTGTGTGGCAAGGGAAGCTTGCCCGTTATCATCTAACCACTGTGGGGTAATAATAATAAGCAGTTCCGTTTTACTGGTATTCGGGTTTTGCCCTTTAAATAACGCTCCTAGAATAGGTAAATCTGCCAAACCAGGGATTTTATTAAAGGCGGATTGATCTAACGTTTGGCTTAGCCCGCCTAATACAAAGCTTTCACCTGCTTTTAGTACCACATTTTGGGCCACCAATTCACGCCGAGAAATCAACCGAATACTGCTAGCACCCCCACTGGAAGGTTGTGGAAACGAAATAATAGGGTTTACTCTTAAACTCACTTCCCCTGTAGGCCCAAGCTTAGGTAGCACGTTAAGTACAATACCCGCATTCACAACAGTGGCTACTCTAGCAATAACCAACCCTGTTTGATTAGTAACCGTGTTGAAGCCTTGCACCACTTCATCCACAATGTTGATGATAGATTCTTGATTGTGAGAGGCAATCACACTCGGGTTAGAAAGCACTTTAAGCTTCCGTTTTTGGTCTAGTAACGCAATTCTTCCAGCTAATTGGTTCGCGGGCTGAATGGGGGAATAATTGTAAGAAGCTGATGTGCCTGAACTGTTAAAGCGCACCCCTATTTTCCCGTTAATAACAGCACCGTAATTGGGTTGTAGTAATTTTTCCAAGCTTTCAGAAACTTCCATTACGGAAACATCTAATTTAATTTGTTGGCTTTTACGGTCAAGCGTTTCTAGAGCGATGCTCACTTGTTCCAACTGTTGAGGCGTACCCATTACCGTTAAGGTGTTTAGCCTAGAATCTGGCAATAAAATAGGGCCATTGCCTGTAATGGTTACTTGGCTTTCGGCTTGGGTGTGGGTTCTAACGGTAAACGTTTTATTGGTAGAACTACTACTGTTACCGCCACTGCTAAGGGGGGTTAAGGCAGAACCACCAGTACCTTCCGTGATGCTTTCGGTTTTTACGGGGATACTGTTACCAGCACCCGTAGTACCACTGCCTCCGCTGCCCCCACCACTACCCCCAGCCGCAGAAAAGGCAGTACTACCTGTATTATCGTTAAAAACGGAACTCGCCAAAAAATTGGCAACTTCTACACTATTGGCGTAGCTTAAATGCCATGTTTTGCTTTGACGAGGTTTATCAATTTCTGCAATCAAGCTTTCGGCAAGAAGCAGTTCGGTTAAATCCCCTTTTAAAATTAAGCTATTACTATTAGTATCGGCTATGATGGTGCTATTATTGCCTGATGATTGCGTGGTAGAAGCACTACTATTACTGGCCGTGTTGTTGTTGGCGTTGACTTGTAATGTTTGGTTGACCAGTTGAGCAACCATGCCTGCTTGGGTATGGCGTAGTTGAATAATACGGGCTTGTTGTTGTTCTAAGGATTGAGCAATACTACTATCACGCTTGCTAACCATCAGGGTAGCATTGTGCAGGGTGTAGTGCAGTTTACCGACTCGTTTTAGGGCGAGTAGCACTTGTTCTAGGGGAACATCCGTAAATTCAATCGAAACCCTATCGGTAATGGTGGCATCTACCACGACGTTAAATTGACTTTCAAGGGCTAAGGCTTTGAGTGCTTGCACCATAGGCACGTTTTGGAAGGAAATGCTAACTAAGCGTTTGCCTTGGGGTAGTTGTAACCCTAAGGCTTGTTGTGTAGTGGCAATGTTACCAACACTTTCAGCTTGAGTAAGGGGGCTGTGCAAACTACCGATAAACAACAAGGCTATTAGCCATAAACCCATTAGACCTCTTACGATGATTATTTCCTTCATATCTACCACGCCTCTTCTTGTTTTGCTTCAACGGCGGGTACGGCATACGAAGAAGCACCCCCCCCCTTATCAATGCGTCGAACGGTGGTGGGTTGTAATTGATTCAAAATATGCGGGGTTAGCATAATCAGCAATTCACTGCGATTTGTACTGGTAGACATACTTCTAAACATCGCCCCAACAATAGGTAAATCCGCCAAGCCCGGTAGTTTACTTTCACTACGAGAGGTTCGGTTATCAATCAGCCCCCCAATAATCAGGGTTTGCCCATCTTTTACTTGTACTTGCTGGGCAACTAAATCTCTGCTTCTAACCAGTTGAATGGTGCTGGTACCACTCACAATTTTATCGTAAACAGAGGTAACAGAAGGGCGTACCCGCATGGTTACTACGCCATTCGCCCCAATTTTGGGCAAAATATCTAAAATAATCCCTGCTTGCCCAATCAGCGGAGCCGTCTGCCCGAAAAATTGACTATTGCCCGTACTAAAGCTTTCGCCCCGAAGAATATCATCCACAATACTAATAACGGTTTCAGAATCATGCGTAGCTACAATGGTAGGGTTCGCTAAACTTTTAGCTTTTCCTTGTTGAAAGAGGGCTTGCAACTGAAGAGAAAGCACATCTTGCAGCCCGCCTGTTTGGTTATACAATAGTTGAGATAACCCACCAGGAGACAAACTACCCAACGTAAACCCCCATTTACCCCCCGTATTATACTGGAATAACGCCCCTAGGTTTTTCAGGCTGGAAGCACTGACCTCCACCAAAGAAGCTTGAATAGAAACTTGAGCAGGCTTGGCATCCAACAAACTCAGTAATTCTTCTACTGGGCGAAACTGCTGGGCAGAAGCAAAAATAGTTAGCGTATTCAAGCGGGTATCAGGTATCGCAACAGACCCCATCGCAGGGATGGTAAACGTGCCTGTTGTTTGGGTTTGGCTTCTGATGGTAATACTGCTAGGTAATGAACCAACGGAAGAACCTAACGAGTTTAACCCACCCGGATTGATACTATTAGCGTTACTAGTAGTAGAAGACCCATTACCCGATGAAGAAGAGGAGGAAGAAGACGAAGAAGCCCCACCCGAACCCGAACTAGTATTTGAAGACCCACCGTTGCCACCACCACTACTGCTACCCCCGCCAGAGCGTCCGACGGAATTGGTACCCGTACCTTCGCTTATTTGTTCTTGGGCAATGTTGATGGTTGCCCCACCCCCTGTACTGGTAGCAGCCCCACCAGTGGCACTGGTGCCATCGTTAAAAATAGAGGCGTTGAGTTGTTGAGCTACGTTGACAGCATTGGCATAGGAAAGTTGATAAACTCTGCGTTCACGTTGCTTATCTAGTTGAGGCATTAAATCCGTAATCAGTTTCACTTGGTCTGCAGACCCCATAACCAATAGCTGATTATTCTTCATATCAGCTTGAATGGTAGGAGCTTGGCTACCATTTGTTCCAGAAGAAGAAGCGGAGGAGGAAGCAGTAGACCCACCACTACTGCTATTTGACTGATTATTGGTATTAAAAATACCCGTTTGTAGCAAGGTGGCTATTCTGCTAGCGTTAGCGTATTTTAACTGGAAGACGGTAGCTTGGCTTCGTTGTAAGCCCAGTAGCTCTGTGGAAGAAAGTGGGGCGACCAATAAAATACGGTTGCCTTGTTTGGCAAACCCTAACCCTGAAATTTGGCAGATAGTTTCAATAGCTTCTTCGGGGGTTACGTTATGTAGGCTAACGCTTACTTTTCCTTTGACGGCTTGGTTTAAAACTAAGTTAAGGTGCCCCCGTTGGGCTATTTGCCTTAACACTTCAGGCAAACTAGCATCATCTACTTCAATACTTAACTTTTTTGCCGATTGTTGAGTTACCAGTGGAGAGGAGGCACTCGCAGCGAAGGCTTCCCATTGCAGGCTTAAACTGAATAAACCGAGGGCAAACAGGCTAAGCACTAAAAGGGGAGGCATCTGACTAAAGGCTTGCCTTGGGGCTGGCTGAATAGAAGCTGAACTAAAAAAGGGCATTGAAAGGCATTTATCCTTTAGGGTTGATTTAACTGCCGTAGCAATTTAACTAATTCTTCATCGCTCAAGGCTTCAGTTTTTTCGGCATCTGCGTCAATTTTTGTTTTAACGGCGTTAGAAACAGGAGTGGTGCCTGCTGTTAATTTAGCCGCCGTTGTTTTTGGTTCTGCGGATTTCAATTCACCGCCTGAGGTTTCCAGCCCTAACACTTGTTTATTACTACCAATAGATGCTTCTAATTGGTTGTTAGTGCTTAGCTTTTTAAGGGTAACCGTTTGCCCATCTAACGTAAAAGGCTTATTCAGTGGTTTTGCCAACGTTTGCACACCACCACTGCCATTAGGTACTTCAATTAACGCAACAGAGCGTCCTTCTGCTTTACTTTTTACTAGCCCTACAAACCGAATGGTTGGCACAGAAGGTACTTCCTCAATACTGATAGACCCCTTACTATTAGGCATAGCAGGAAAGGCGGTGGAAATACCGCTAACGGAAGGGAAGGGTTGTACAGTAACCCTTGAAGAGGCAGAAGGGGTATATCTACCACTACTATACGAGCTGTTGGAAGCATTGGGGTTGTTGAGAGGTTCTTCTTTGACGGAAAAATGTTTAATCAATTCAATCGAAGGTTTTAAAGGATCTGAACGCTTGTAGGTTTTACCCGCCGTTGTTTTCTCTGCTTTAGCAGACTGTGGCTGGCTAATAGCTGCCAAACCCAAGGCTTCTTGTTCTAATAATAGGTCATTGGCTAGTTCTAGCGGGTGTTGATTACTTTGCACGGTAGGCGGTTCCGTTGCTTCAAGCGGAACGGTCGCAGATAGAGCATTCGCCGTATTACCCCATAAAACCTCATCGGTATTGTGCCAAATTTGTTGCCCTAGGGTGAATGCACCCATGGCTAAACCAATCGAAGCAATCACCGCTAAAGCCAAGGTAATAAAGGGTAATCCTTTTTGAAAAAACCCGTTATTCAGCCCCTGCTTAGACCGATTAGAGAATAAGCCGATAGATGAAATAGGTTGCCAAAGCGAGAGTTTTTGGCTATTGAGCCAATCCTGCTTATCTTCAGGTAACAAAGAATCTAACTGGACAAAGGCAACTTCTGGACGTAAGGCGGTATGAGAAAACGTGCCTCCGAAATGACGAACATTTTTGAACGCTTGCTCAATAGGCTGTGTTGCAAAGGTGTTATTTTCAGGCATTTTTGCAGGAAAAGGCTTGCCAGTGGTGATGGTTTCTTTGGCAGTAGCTTTTTTGGGTTGATGAGAGGGTGAATGTAACACAAACGTCTCTTTCTGATAGTACGAACCGATAATACCATTTTAGGAGGCTTTTTCAGAGTTTCCTTTATTTTATAGTTTGACTGATACTGCTTGAAATAGGTAACTAGCCTTGCCCTAGAATCCATCAGCAGATGGAGAAAGAAGAACACGCTTCCTAGCACAAAAGCTGAACGTTCAATTTCGCTAGATTTTATTAAAATTTTTAGCTTCAAACCATACGTAGTTGGAGATAGGCTGGTGCGAGCGTAGCGAAGCAGACCAATTAGGAAACCCTCTGGTTTTCGGTCAAGCCTATTTTCAACGTACACGCAAGCCAATTAACCAGTTGTTCCCCTGGGGATTATTAAGGGGGCGGTGAGCTGCCCCTTAATTTTGCGGGGGGTATGGGGGGTCTGCTAGAAGCAGAGTGATTGCAGGGCAATCAACAAATACCACCCCCCATAAAGCCCTAGTCCGAAGCGATAACCTTCCGTCATTTGATTACTAAACTTAAAGAAGATTGTCTAGCACAAAATAAAAATCACCTTGTTTTATATAACTGAGGTTACGGAAAAAGGTTTAGTGGGATGGGATAATGAGGCACGAGGAACGGAATTAGGGCGT
>JAPLIO010000092.1 GCA_026389055.1 Candidatus Melainabacteria bacterium
AACAAAACGTGTCTAGCTAACAACGGTTTCGGCAAAATGGGCGAATCTTCCATTGTGCCATCAGGGTAAAGTAATTTCAGCTGGTTTTCATCACTACCGAACCCTAACCCAGTGGTAGCGACATTATTAACCAACAACACCGAAGCATTTTTGCGGTTCAGCTTTTCCAACAGAGGGGCAATTTCCGCCGTTTCTGTTTCCGCCGCAAAGCCCACCAATACTTGGTTTGGGCGTTTTTGTTGCCCTAATAACGCCAAAATATCGGGGTTTAAATCAAACGTTAAGCTATAACTGGTTTGATTGAGTTGCTTTTTTAGCTTTTGGTGCGGATTACTTGCCTGCAACCGAAAATCAGAAACGGCAGCGGCTTTCAAAATCCAATCCTGCTCATCAGCCAGCCCTAGCACGGCGGTTTTCATTTTTTCCGCCGATTGTGCCTGAATAACCTGATAAGAGCGAACAGGAGGGTCTGATTGGGCGGTAACCAAGGTAACGGTTGCTCCCATTGCGTGTAATTCATCTGCCAAGGCAACGCCCATTTTGCCACTACTACGGTTGGTTAACACTCTGGCAACATCCAACGGTTCTACCGTTCCGCCAGCAGTAACAAGGGCTTTCACCCCTTTAAACAACTTCGCATAGGGATGAGTCGCCTTATAGAGGGCTTCAAACACTAAGCTGTAGGGTGCTAAATGCCCTGCCCCTGTTTCGCCACAAGCCAGCAAGCCCGCACTGGGCATAACGCAAGTAATATTGGGTTGGGCTTCCAGCTTACGAAGGTTTTCCTGCACAAAGGGGTTTTCCCACATACGGGTATTCATGGCAGGTACAATAATAATAGGCTTATTGGTGAAGGTTAAAGCCGTTGTAGTAACCAAATTATCGCCAAAGCCGTTGGCTAGTTTGGCTAGTAGGTTGGCGGTAGCGGGTAGAATAATTAAGGCATCGGTTTTTTGAGCCAAGGCAATATGAAGCGGTACGCCCCGCTCATCTAAGGCGAAGGAATCGGTGGTGGCGGGTTGCATGGCAAGGCTGGCCAAAGTCAGCGGCGTGATAAACTGGGTGGCATCTGGCGTTAGAATGGGGTGAATGTTTGCAATACCGTGGCGTTGGGCTTCACGGATAAAATCGCACGCTTTATAAGCAGCAATGCCTCCGCCCACGGCAAGTGTAATGTTGATAGATTGAAGCGGAAAGACCATGAGGAAGCGGTTCTTTTTCTATAAGTGTAGAAATAATGAGGCGTCTTTTTGTAAAGATTTGTAAAGAAATCAATCAAAAGGGGTTGTAGATTTTCTATAAAGAGGTACTCTAATATTCCCGACGAACGCAAAAGACAGAAAAAGCCACTTTCTGTTGATTGCCTAATAAATTTAACTTAAGAAATGGATACCGCCTTTGCTGGATTTTATCGTTCAGCGAAGGTTTTTTTTATTTAAGCCCCTATTGTAGAGAAAAAAAACGGTGCTGTAAACCCCCTGATAATGAGACTTTTTTTGATGGTTTTAGAGAAATCATTCGCTTGCATTGAATTTTAGGGATATAGGTGGGTTGTATGCAAAACGGGTGGGAGTCAAGCGTAGTATTGTAAAGTTTTGTAACAATTTTAAGATATTTCTCTACAGGGGGTTGTATAAAACACTGTTTACTGTATTCTAAACTTGTTCTGATGCAATGTTTTCTCTTGTTTTAAACTATTTCCCTCACTCCCAATTTTAAGAAATAGTTCCTCCTTTCAGCCTCTGTGCGGAAGGAGGTTTTTTTTGGAAAAGTATTGTTCGATA
>JAPLIO010000244.1 GCA_026389055.1 Candidatus Melainabacteria bacterium
TAGGGGCTTCCCCCTAAATTCGTGGGGGATTGTTAAGGGGGTTCTCGAACAAGAACCCCCTTAACGCCCACCAGCTAAAGACTGAAACGACCATCAATGAGAGAACACGACATTTAATCGTTTAGTTGGTATCAGTAGTCAATATCGCTTTTTTGGGTTTTTTGGGGAATAACGCCCAAATGCCTACCCCTCCGCCTAAAATAGCCCCAATAGCTAGCCCTACTTTTTGCCCTGTGCTAGTTTGTTTAAAGGCTTCGGTTGCACTTTTCAACCGTTGGGCAAGAGGTTGCTTCACGTTAGCTCCGTTCGTATTATGATAATCGTTTTTAAACCGTTGCCATGCAACGCTAAGGGGTGTTAGCAGCGTTTTTCCATCCACAAAAGCAACATCGCCCATAGCAGAAGTTAGTTGGGCTTTAGGGTGCATTGCTACTGCATCGGTTGCTTGAATACTCGCCGATGGAATGTCCGTTTTTGTTAATTTAACCAATTTACGCCACCAATCAGTGGTACTTTCTTTGGCTTTTCTTTCAACTACTTGGCAATCTTTATAAACAGGCAAAAAATTATCGTCTGTTAAAAAGCGATTATAAAGTTTTTGAATAGCACCGTTCTCTTCCCCGTTAATTTTGTCACGGAGTCGGGCTATCATCTCTTTTTTTGTCTGGCTATCTTTAGGAGTAAATCGTTCCGTTATAGTGCCTTTTTTATCAAATACAAGCCATTCAGCTGTTTCAGCCTTTGTATCACTCAGTACTTGCATTTCTTTCAAATAGCCTGCCGTGTCATCAAATACTTTTTCATAGAAGGTAACGCTCGTTGGGGGGACACCCTCAACCTGTTTAAACGCTGGAGTTGTTGTGTTCGGGGTTGCAGGATAAACGCTATGCTGTTCAGTTACTCTATTATCGTTATAGGGGTTATAAGCATATTGCCATTGATGAATTTCTACTGCTTCGTCAGTCTTCACGGCTTTGGTTCGGCTAAGGGGTTGCCCTTTTTCGTTGAGTTTAAAAGTCTCATTCAACCCATCGGGGCTAATAATATCCACTTGGTTCAGCCGAGGCTTTAAGGTCGTTTTTCCCACTTCGGCAGTTTCTGGCATGGCGGGATGCTGAAACTGGTGTCGCACCTGCACATTTCGGCTGGGTTGATGATCAATGAGGTCGAAAGTGGCATCAGGTTCGGTAGATTGTAACCTCTGTGGGGTAAATTCATAGTAATGGTTATCCGCAGCCGTAGTGGCGGTTAGCTCTGCGGGGGTTAAGGTCAAGCCTGTTTTAGCGTTTTGAAAATACACGGGCTTTCCGCTGATAGCTTCTAACGTTTGAGCAGTGATAGAGTTACTGATAACTTCGGTGGTATCAGATGGTTGATTCGGCGTTAATCGAGTTGCTAATAGAAAACCACCTACGCCGCCTAGCAAGGTACCTAGTAGCCCACCGCAAGCTGTTACAATAAGGGCAAATAAAGTGGGATGATTGGGTTGTTGGGCTTTTTGAACTACTTTTTTGGGGGCGGTTTTTTTAATGGTGAGGTTATCCGCTTGAGGCTTTTCAGCCGAAGCTTTTTTTTCAAACTTCTCTTCAGGCTCAATAGCCTTGGTTTCCCTCGGCTCAACAGTAGGAGGAGGCGAAGGCTTTGCCAGCGAATGAAGATGAGGAGGGAAGGATAAATACGACACGAAAAAGGATGGTTCTTTCCGAAAATGGCGGTGTAAATGGTTAACTGTAAGTAATAAAACAGGAACAGTACTGTTTCGTGCTAGGTATAAAAAAAAGAATCCTTTGCGTTCAATTGTAACGCACTGTAACAGTTGAAGGCTAAAAAATACAAACTTTTATTATTTAAGTGCTTTAATAATAAATAGAGTTAAAGAACCAAGAAATTCTTGAACTTCAAAAGTTGATTAAAATAAATCAATCCTCTAAAAACTTGGTAACCTTGGAACCCAAAGAAGAACAGCTTAAAAAAGACTTGAGATTGCGGAAAAAGGCTCCATTAGGCGTACTAGCGTTGTTACTGCGTTACTCATTCGGTTATTTAGTTAGGCTAAACGCCCGTCATTGCGTTACTCGTGCCTAGCTATCACATCCTACTGAAACCTTTTTCCGCAACCTTTTTTCCGCAACCTCACTTAACTGTACTTGAGAACAGATTAAAACAAGTTCAAAAACGAGAAATTGAATTTACAGACTACCTACATGCTATATTTGAAGATTTAGCTCAGGTAGAAGAACTAACAGAGAATCATCCACTGTTATCTACAGTGTAGTTATTTGTACCACTTTGCTTAAACGAAGCCTACGATTCAATACCCCGAGAAGCTGCCAATACTTAACATTTTGTTAGAGTACAAGCAGAACATTAAGGTTTATGATGATTCCCAAAGAATTATCGGCTTGGCGTGGTAAAGTAAAAGATACGTTTTCTCTTCGTTCCCAACCGCACTTAGCTGTCTTTTTAGTTCACAACAAAAGGAATGCACCTATTTATGCAACCCACCACCACAACGCTTTCCCCCGAAGCCCTCTTTCTAGCCAAAGCCCAAAACAAAACCCTAGAAGATGTACAAGGCAAAGCAGATACCCGTAACATTCCCCTAGAAGCCGCAGGCGTTAGCCAAGTAGAAATGCCCCTACAAGTGCTACAAAAAAACGGCAAAACCCAAACCGTCGCTGCCACCGTTAGTATGTCTGTCGCTCTACCCCCCGAAGAAAAAGGCACGCACATGTCTCGGTTTATTATTCAGCTAGCCAGCTGGAGCGAAAACAACGTTTTTTCATTTTCCGCCATTAAACCCTTCTTAGAAGAATTAAACCAACGGCTCAATTCAAAAACGGCTCAAATTGAAATTACCTTCAAATATTTCATTGATAAAAAAGCCCCTGTAACCGAAGGGTCTGCCCCTATGGCGTATAGCGTTCGGTTGCGTGGGGCATTAGCTGGCGAAACCTTAACCGCCTTTGTTCGGTTAGAAGCCGCCATGGCAACACTTTGCCCCTGTTCCAAATCCATTTCAGATTTCGGTGCCCACAACCAACGAGCCATCACCACGCTGGATTTACTGCTAGATGAACATCAGCTTCAATCCGCTGAAACGGCTCCGCTATGGATTGAAGATTTAATTACCCTCGTGGATGAACAAGCTTCCTGCCCCGTTTTCCCCCTGCTTAAACGTGCTGATGAAAAATGGGTAACAGAACGCCAATACACCAACGCCAAATTTGTTGAAGACGTGGTACGAGATGCCAGCCTAGCCCTTCGGGAATTACCTGCCGTAAAAGGGTTTGCCGTAAAATGCGAAGCCTTAGAATCTATCCACGGGCATAATGCGTGGGCGGCTCATCAAGAATGCTTCCCCACCTACTTCTTTTAAGGCAATACCAGCATGATGGCTCCATTTATAGGGTCTAACACCGTGGTTACCGTGGTGAAACGCATTGAATTTTCTGCATCGCACTTTTTTTGGGTACCCCAGTGGTCTTCGGCTCAAAACCAATCTACGTTTGGGCCTGTTTCAAACCGCTTTGGGCATGGGCATAATTATGTGCTAAAAGTAGCCGTAACGGGCGTTACCAACCCTGAAACAGGGATGGTAATCAACCTAACAGAATTGAAAATACTGCTTCAACAAGCCGTTTTAACCCCCTTGCATTTTAAGCATTTAAATTTGCAAGTGCCGTTCTTTTGGCAAAATCAGCCTACGTTAGAAGCGTTGGTCGTTTATATTTGGCACAGGCTACAAGGGGCGGTTGAAGCCTTAGGGTTTACGCTAACTCGGTTAGACCTCAATGAAGCCGACGATATGGGCGTAACGTATACAGGCACGCCTGTAGCGGGTATTCATGGGTTAGAAACGATTTCACTGCCTTCCGTGGAAGATACAGGTAACCATCCGCTAGCCCTGCCTGCAGGGTTGATAGAACGATATCCGTGGCTGGTTCAGCCTGCAACAGTAGAGGGTTCAACAAAGTGATGTTAATTTTCAAAAGAACGTACACGTTTTCAGCGGCTCATCGGTTGTATAACCCTGCGTTTTCAGACGAGCAAAATCAAGCCGTGTTTGGCAAGTGCAATAACCCTAATTTCCATGGGCATAACTACACGTTTGAAGTGTTGCTAACAGGGGAAGTGAACCCCACTACATCCATGTTAATTGATATGGTTGAGCTAGATACGTTGGTTGAAACCCACCTGTTAGAGCGGGTAGACCATAAAAATTTGAATGTGGATGTACCGCTGTTTGAAGGACATATTACTTCGGCGGAAAACATTGCTAAGGTCTTTTTTGGGGTGCTTCAGCCTGTGTTGCCTACCTGTGTAACCTTGGTGGGTATCAAGGTGCAAGAAAGCCAAAATAACAGTGCAGAATTTTGGAATGAAAAACTAACGGCTTTGCCATTAGGGTAAGGGTTTTAGTTATAAAAAACTACTTTTACCGTTGTTTCTTGCGTGGGTTTGTGGTATATAAATGAGTATTAGTTTAATTAAAATTTTCAAGTTGTGCTAGTAAGGAAATGTAACGATGATGATGTCTGCCACCACCACCACACCCGTTGATGTTCACGGGCTTTATTCTGAAATTTGGCAAAACCGCGAAGAATACATCATGTTCCGCATTGCCAAACAAGTGGTAGATTTAACCCCCGAACTAGAAGCCAAGGGTCGTCCACCGTTAAAGCTTTCCATTGGGGCACCTACTGTGCCACCACCCGCCAGTGTTATTCAAAAACTGACCGAATGCCTCAATGAAGAAGGCATCCATATGTATTCCACCACTCGAGGGGAATTGTTTTACAGGCAAGCCGTGGCAGATAGAATGCAAAAACGCTTTGGTGTAACGGTTTGCCCTAAAACGGAAGTGTGTTCGTTGGTCGGTTCAAAAGAAGGCTTGGCATCGGTTTTTAGAGGGTTGATTACTCCTCAGCTAGAACTAGCCAAAAAAGAATACATCCTTGTGCCAGACCCTGGTTATGCCAGCTATGTAGATGCCATTGAAGGGGCGGGCGGTTTGGCGTTCCCGATTTTATTAAACCCCGAAGATAACTATTTGCCCGATTTAGAAGAAACATGGCAAAAGGCGATGGCTCAAGGGATTGAACCCAAGCAAATTAAGGCAGTAGTTATTAACTACCCATCCAACCCGATTGGGGCAACTGCTCCGCTAAGCTATTACGAAGCGTGTGTGGCGTTTGCTCAACGCCACGGTATTTTGTTGATTTCAGATAACGCCTATGCCGATATGTATTTTGATGTTGCCGTCAAACCGCATTCGATTTTAGAAGTGGCTGGGGCGATGGATTGTGCCATTGAATTCCATTCGCTTTCAAAACCTTATAGCCTAACTGGCTGGCGGTTGGGGTTTGCGGTTGGGAATAAAGCAGCAGTCGATTTGGTTGCGTTGGTAAAATCCACCGTGGATAGTTGCATTTTCAAGGTGCTTCAAAAAGCAGGAGCGTTTGCCATTACCGATGATGGGGTGGAAGCCCATATTCAAGAAGTGAATAAAATGTATGCTCATAACCAAAAGGTGTTTGTCGATGGGTTGAAGACGTTGGGCTGGCCTGTGGAAACGATGAATCCGCCGAAGGCTACGTTTTATTTGTGGATGCCGATACCGACCAATTACACCAGTTGCGTGCAGTTTTCGCAGGATATTTTGAAGAAGGCTGGGATTGTAACGGTACCGGGTACGGCGTTTGGGGCTCATGGGGAAGGCTATGTAAGGCTTTCGTTGGTGTTACCTGAAAACGAACTCCTAGAAGTCATCGACCGAATGAAGACCGACGGGTTTGTGTATAATCCGTAGGGTGGGTTAGCAGCGTCTTTCTTCTTTGTAAATGGTCATTTTTCCGCCTAGGTAGGCATTGATAAAGTTCATTAGACTATACATTTTCCAATATAAGCCTTTTGAAAAATAAATGAATCGATCTGGATCACCAGCTTCTACTTCTTTTAAGTACAGATTGCCTACGGTATCTTTAAAATCATAATCTCCGCCGAGGGCATATTTTTCATAATACTCGAAAGCTTTTTTTGTATTTTTAGTTACTCCCAGTCCGTTTCTATAAAATGTCCCAGCATAAAGAAACCCATAAGGTTCTCCTTGTTTTGATGCTTGCTCGTACCAATATAATGCTTTCTTGAAGTCTTTGGGAACACCCCATCCCATTTCATATAAATTACCTAACTTGATCTGTCCTGTTGTATTTCCAAGTTTAGCAGATTTTTCAAACCAAAAGAATGCTGTTTTATAATCTTTTTCGTAATAGTAAAGATATCCTAGGCTTCTCTGAGCACTAGCACACTCTTGTAAGGCTGATTTTTCATACCAGCTATAGGCTAGCTTTTTGTTTTTAGGAATGTTTTGAAGCCCTAAATTGTAAACATCCCCTAAGTCTTCTTGAGCTTGGGCGTTGCCTGATTCGGCTTTGGCTTTTAGGGCGTTAAACGTGGCGGTTTCCTCTGTGGTGGGGGTAGCCAAGCTAACCATCGGCTGAATGCAAGCCCAACAAAGCAGTGCAAGAACTAGTAGCCGTGCAAGTGTAAATGATTTTGAAGTGAAAGCCATAGCGTTCTTCCTTGTTTCTAAAGGGGTTTATCGATAATCGTCATAACAATGTTTCGGGTTTAGTCATCAACTTCTTGAACGGTAAAAATTGCCTGAAAACAACCACCTCAAACTCATCGTAGGCGTAATAATAACTAGACCTTCCATTGGGTAGCAGATATACTAGGCTAGGTATCCCCCATTGTCCCTACAGGAGCTTCTCTCTTCTTATGCCTCAATCGTTCGAACACTACGCCACCCTACCAACAGAACAACCCAACCCCGCCACAGAAAACCTCGATGAACTGTCGACAATCGACCTGCTACAAGCCATCAACAGGGAAGGCCAAACGGTTGCCTTCGCCGTGCAAAAAGCCACGCCACAAATCGCCCCTGTGGTAGAAGCTGTGGTGAAAGCCTTCAACCACGGTGGTAGGCTATTCTACATTGGGGCAGGCACTAGCGGTCGGCTTGGCGTGTTAGATGCTAGCGAATGCCCCCCCACCTTTAGCGTAGAACCCACTTTGGTGCAAGGCATCATCGCAGGCGGAGACTTTGCCCTTCGCAACGCCGTAGAAGGGGCGGAAGACGACCCTCTCGCTGGGCGGGAAGCCATTATTGCCGCCAACGTTGGGGCGAACGATGTGGTGATTGGTCTTTCAGCTAGTGGGGGGGCAGCGTTTGTTGTTTCCGCCATGCAAGAAGCCCAACAACG
Organism: Candidatus Melainabacteria bacterium; assembly: GCA_026389055.1. Classification (GTDB taxonomy): domain Bacteria; phylum Cyanobacteriota; class Vampirovibrionia; order Vampirovibrionales; family JAJTHC01; genus JACEUU01. The sequence goes on from JAPLIO010000244.1 coordinate 7,269, forward strand.
TGGGGCGGTAACGGGTTGCGTTACTTGTGTGGTGGGCAGTGCGTTAGCCACAATCGTGAATTTCCCCATTGTTGTAGCCGTGGGGGCGGAAGTATTGGCGGGGTCTTCAAGGTTGAAGGCGGGTACGGCTCAAAAATTAGTGCTCAATATGATTAGCACTGCCAGCATGGTTCAATGGGGAAAAACTTACGGTAATCGGATGGTAGACGTCAAGCCGACGAACCAGAAATTGCAGGCTCGGGCGGTTCGGTTGGTTTCGGAAATTGCGGGGGTTTCCGTTGCCCAAGCAACGCAAGCATTAGCGGTAGCAGGGGGCAATGTTAAGATAAGTATCGTAATGTTACAAAAAAGTTTACAATTGCACGAAAGTGTTGACCATTTAGAAAAATGCCGAAATGCCTTGAAACGTGCGTTAAATACCCCTTTCAACACATGATTTTTTAACCGTGTGTTACCCTGAACAATGGAAGTTTTAAGAAAAAAATTAGTATTTTTAGTCTGCTTGGCGGTATAATAACAATTAAATAGTAGTTTGAAGTTCTTTCAACCCCCTAAACAAGGTGCAAACGAACAGATGATTGAATTGAATCATAGGTTGCAGTGCAGTTTGTTGTTATTAGTTAGCGTAATTTAGGTGTGTAGGGTTTGTTCGGTTTTTTCCGCTTGCCATGCCAGTTAAGTTCAGAAGTTTTGAGTGGGAGACGACTTAAATGTCCCCTTTTTATAGTCAGCCAGTAGAAGTTGCTCAAGAAGCAAAAGACTTGTTTGCCCAGTTGCTGGATGGTAAATTTGATTATTCCTTTAAGCGTGGTAGCTTGGTTTCAGGTACGGTAATCTCTTGGGATGCCAACTACGCTTATGTTGATATTGGGGCTAAAACCAATGCGTTACTTCCTTTAAAGGAATTGATGAACAAGGGTGATAGCTTTACCGAAGAATTGCAATTAGGCGATACTCGGGAATTTTATTTGCTGAAAGAAGAAGATAACGAATCTCAATTAACGTTATCGTTGCGTCGTGTGGCGGTTGCCCATACATGGAAAGCCCTTCAGGAAGCCATGGATAAAGAAGAATTGGTAGATTGTGCCGTTTCTGCTGTTGTTAAAGGTGGTTTATTGGTAGATGTTCGTGGGCTTCGTGGCTTCGTTCCTTCTAGCCATTTGAAAAACCGTAACAACTTGGAAGAATTGATTGGTCAAACCTTACAGTTCAAAATTTTGGCGGTAGATTCGCTTCGTAACAACATTATTCTTTCCCACCGTAAAGTGGAAGCCGATAATGCCCGCGAACAACGCAAAGAATTGTTTGCCAGACTTGAAGTGGGTTCCACTAAAGAAGGTAAAGTTGTTCGTATTACCGATTTCGGTGCGTTTGTTGACTTGGGCGGTATTGATGGCTTGTTGCCTCTTTCGCAAATGTCTTGGCGTTGGGTGGAACATCCTTCCGATGTTCTTGCCATTGGCGATGAAGTGAAAGTTGAAGTGATTGGCGTGGATGTTGAACGTCAACGTGTTAGCTTATCGGTTAAATCCTTACTGAAAGACCCTTGGGTTGAAGTGGCTGAAACCTTTACTTTGGGTTCTAAAGTAGAAGGTAAGTTGACCCGCTTAAAACAGTTTGGTGCGTTTGTGGAAATCTTCCCAGGCGTAGAAGCCTTATTGCCTGCTAAAGAATTGAATGATTATGAACAAGCTAATGGCGAACGCTTAGAAGTGGCTGCTATTGTGAATCCATACATCGTGAAATTCCAACCAGAAGAACGTCGCATTAGCTTAAGTTTTTCTGAAAACGGTGGTCAGCAAAACTACACCAACCGTAAGCAACAAAACGCTGAAGAAGTAGTTTCCTAACCTTCTTTCATGAGTTTAGAGGTTACGGAAAAGTTTTTAGTGGGATGGGATAATGAGGCACGAGGAACGGAATTAGGGCGTTTACACCTAGTAAATAACCGACATGAGTACCA
>JAPLIO010000034.1 GCA_026389055.1 Candidatus Melainabacteria bacterium
GGTGTGTAGTTTTTAGGTTTTTAGTGGTTGAAATGGGTTGAAATAGGGGTAGGTTTTTACTTTTTTAGCGTTTTAGGTTGGTTTTTAGTAAAAAAGACCTTCTGCTCCCTCCCTGTATACCCTTATTCCGTAACTTCATATAAACAAATCTAGGTCGGTGTTAAGTAGCCATTCCGTGAATCCTTTTATTGCAAATGATTCTCATTGACAAGTGAAAAAGTTCTTGTTATAACTAAAGGTGTTCATCTCAGTATGTTGATGGTTTTAACCATTAACCACCCCTCGCTTCTTCTTTTTTTCTGGCTCGTTTAACAAAAAGAAACCACCCCTACCCCATGATGATGAGTTTTGCCGTTCCTTCTGCCGTTATTGGCACTGGCTATTACCTAGACCACTACCACGGTGCCATTGCCCCCACCGCCACAAGGGCTAACGCTTTGATTGCCATTGGTGCTTTAGGCTTAATGGCAAAAGATGTGTTTGAAGCGAAAACGCCTGAAGACCGAAAAAAACGTCTGCGTGATGACGCCCTTCGCATTGGGCTACCCACCGTAGCCACCCTAATAGCTACCCAATTATGGATGAAACCCGAAGGCACCGTTTACAACACCACCCCACAAGCCATTGAGTATTTCAAAAAAAATTATGAAGCAACCTTGATTACCACAGCTCAAGCACAAGCTAAAGCCGTGGTGGAAGCCTACCCTAAGTTCATTCGCCCAATTATTTGGGGGGAATTAGGTGCGACCAAAACCGTTACAGGCAACCTTGAAGACCAACTAAAAAACGCTAATGATGCCACCCATCCGTTATTGGATATTCAAGTAGCGAAATTGATTTCAGCAACCCAAAAAGCCCATGAGGCGTTAGCCAAAACCGCCACAGAAAAAGATATTTTTAACAGATTCTCAACCCTTCAACAAGCCGCCGAAGAGTCCATTTTAGAGCGTGCCAAACAAGCCGAAATACCCGAAGAACATCGTACTTCAGTTGGAACGCTCAATCAGTTGCTGGAAACCTTGGAAGCCGAAAAGAACCCTTCATCGCAACAAATACAATGGTTGACAAGTTTAACTGAAACAATCGGGCAACTGGATTGGATAGACCGCTTGAAAAAGGATAAGGGTCGGTCATTTGAAGCAGGGGGTAGCTTGAAGCAGGGCATTAGTAAAGCATCTGCGTTAAATAAGTTGTTTCATCATGAATTACGGTTGCTATTACCCACCGCTGAAGATTTAGGCGAACTGAAAGGCAATGTGCTACAAACCACCGCCAAAGAATTTGTTTCCGAAGCAGCCGTACCCTTTATGCTTGTGGGCGGAGCTAGCGTTTTGGCAGGCGTTGCAGGCGGGTTAATTGCCAACAAATTGAATACTGCTCCCCCCGAAAAAAATATGGATGTGGTAAAAGAAGGCATCTTCCAGTATGTGGCAAACATTGTAATGTGTGGCATTGGGGCAGGTGTTGGGTTACTGGTTGCTAACTTAGCAGGCTTTACCAAGCAGGAAAAACCACTGCTGCGTTTTGCAACCATTGTGGCTGGTTTAGCAGGGGGTATCGCTGCAGGGGCGGCGATTGCTAACCCTCTGTGCAATAAAATTGAACAATGGTTGCCAGCCAATAAGCAGAATCAATCCAGTAAAGGCAGAAAATTAGAATGGCAAGATGCTATTTTGCACGTGGATGACGTACCCACGGCGTTTTCCGTGGCGGGCGTTCAAGCCTTAAAGCCCCTATTACCCATGTTCTTCATCCCTTCGGGGTTGAAGGCAGCCATGGGCTACAGAAATGAAGAACCATTAGCCCATCTTTCTCCGTTTGATGAATGTGTTTTAGAACCCGAAGGCACTTGTCCCTAGCGGACATGAATCAGTTATCTAGGCGGATTGCATCGGCTGTTGTCGCTTTTGTTGAATACTCCACCCTATCAACAAGCCTAATCCCATGGCGATACCCGCAATACTCATCCATTGCGAAGCGGAAAGAGTCGCTACCATTAGCTTATCCCCCCGAAGGTACTCTAACCCGAAGCGTAAAATACCGTAGCCAAATAACAATACCCCTGATGCCACCCCCCGATGGTTATTGGGGAAGGCTTTTTCTAACCCAATCGTCAGCCCAGCCAAGGCAAATGCCCCGAGGCTTTCATATAATGGCGTCGGATGCACCAACATACCGTGTGTTAAATGCCCCACAGGGTAGCTAACCGCCCACGGCACATGGCAGGGTGAACCAAAACAACAGCCCGATAAAAAACAGCCAATTCTGCCAAACCCTAGCCCCACCATCAAACTGGGGGCAACTAAATCCATTATTTGTAGCACGTTTTGCTTGGCTTGTTTGGCTAGGGCAATTAACCCAGCCCACCCAGCGAATAGCCCGCCATACCAAACTAATCCGCCTTGTAATAGCACGGCGATGGGGGCTTCAGCGAATTTTTCAGGATAATAAAAACAGTAGAAAACCCTTGCCCCAATAAACCCGATGATAATGACGGCAAACAGGGTTTGAATCATCCATGCGATAGATTGTTGCCCCAATGCTTTTTGGGTTCGGTTGGTTAGTAAAACAGCTCCTAGCAATATGCCTAGGCTAATGCAAAAGCCGAAACTGTAGAAATTGAATCCAAATAAGCTGAATAGAATAGGGTGCATAGAGATTTTTTGTACCTTTTTAAAATTTAAATTATACCATTAGTAGGAACGACCATCGCATTTGCTCTGCAGCTGCCGAAACCCTCACCCTAGCCATCTCCCAGAGGGAGAGGGGACAGAAATTCAGGACAAAAAGAAAATCCCCCGTCA
>JAPLIO010000190.1 GCA_026389055.1 Candidatus Melainabacteria bacterium
ATCGATGAAAGCACGCTATTTAATCTGTGAATTGGTATGAATTGGTATAAAGGGACATTTTTCAAAGCAAAGGGTTAAGCGAAGCCTAAAACAGACGAAAAGCATGAGCAATAAAGCCGTTCAGCCTTTAATACCAGTAACAAAAACAGAATATTGTCCCAATAATCATGTTTATTTGACCCTGTCCTTTTATTCTGCAAAGACATGATTACTGGGACAAGAATCAAGATTGGTTTAAATAAGTTATACCCATTCAATGATTTTAAAAAACCGTCCTGTCTCTTTCGAGATAGGACGGTTTAATGTTTTCAGAATAAGCGACTACGGATTCATAGCGGGTTGATTAACAGAACCGCCAATAGAACCACCAGTAGCAGGGGTTTGAGCCGCTTCTTCCAGCTCAGGAGGCTTACCAGCCTGAATTAGATCATACATGGCTACATCGCACACATTCATTATCGGCGTTGCCAAAATACCCAACAATAAAGTACCAGCTAAACTAATCATAATAGCCCACCGCATACTAGCACTATCACAAGTAGTGGTACCACCCACTAACAATTGGCACCCCCCAACAGAAAGCCCTGTAGAGGAATCCACGCCCTTTGTGGCGATTAATGTTTTCACCGCTTCAGAAGGTTCAGCAACCACCATTGTACGAATAACGTTCACATAATAGTAAATAGAAACGGTTGAAGCCACTAATGCCAACAAAACCAAACCTAATGTAGTTGGGTTTTCCTGAATCAACGCTTGGAACAAGAACAATTTAGCAAAGAAGCCTGCCGTAATAGGCATACCAGCCAACCCTAACAAGAAGATGCTGAAAATAGTTACCAGCATGGGCTTCGCTTTGGCTAACCCTGCCAAATCCGAAATGGTTTCAGATTTCAATAAATCTGAGGTTACCAATACACAGGCAAACGCCCCTAAATTCATAAACACATAAGTGAATAAGTAGAACAAAACCGTCGCCAAGCTATGGTACTGTAAAACAGTCAACCCTAACAATAAATACCCTGCATGAGCAATAGTACTATAGGCTAGCAAGCGTTTGATGTTGGTTTGCTTCAAAGCAATGGTGTTACCCACTAATAAAGAGGCTATCGCTAACAAGCTGACTAACACCGTTACGCTACCCACTTCACCAGAAAACGGCAACAAAAAGCGAATAGCAAAAACAAACGCCGCCAATTTAGAAACAACCGATAAAAACGCGGTAACAGGGGTAGGAGCCCCTTCATACACATCAGGTGTCCACATATGGAATGGAGCAGCAGAAATTTTGAACCCAACACCCGCCATAACCAACACTAAGGCAATGGGCAACCAACTAGCTAAATCTTTCACGCCACTATGCAAGGCTATTGGCAAGGCATCTAACGCTGTAGACCCACCCATCAAGCCATACAACAACGCCAAACCAAATAAGAATAAGGCGGAACTTGCCCCACCGTAAACCAAATACTTCAAAGAAGCTTCCGTGCTTTGTTGGTTATTACGCAAGTAACCCACCAACAAATAGGAGCTAATACCCAAGGTTTCTAACGAAACAAAGACGGAAACAAAATCAACAGACCCACAAAGGAACATCGCCCCAGTAAAAGCCGTCAGCAAAATAGCAAAAAATTCGCTGGCTTGTTTTGCCATGTAATGGGCAACATAGCGTTTGCTCATTAACAATACAATAATAAAGCCTACTAATAAAAAGGCACGAGAAGTAATGCTCAATAAATCTGCCTGAAACATACCATACAGAACGGAATATACCACATCAAAATGGTTGAAAAAGAACAGAAAATAATGAGAAATTACCGTTATCAAGGCTAAAATGGTGCCACCCATGGCTAAATTCCAGCTATTAGAAGCCAGTGCTGAAACAAGTGGCGATTGAATCTCTTCGCCCACGCTGGCTTCGGTTTTTCCAACCGAAAACAACGAAAGCACAATAATCAACACTAACGTTAAAATTAAAATCAATTCAGGCGATAAAAACGGCACGCCCTGTTTGAGTAAAACCCCAGTCCAGTCATTATCAAGCAATGCTGAAGAGAGGGTATCGGCGGAAAACATCATCATGGAAAACGCTCCGTCCTTTCTGGAAAAACTAAGGTTGAGTACTAGAAGTTGAAGACCCATCAGACAGAGCAACGGCTGATTGAGGGGGGGTAGCCAAGCGTTGTAACTGGGCTTCTGCTTGGGAAAACTGGCTGGCAATAGCCGTGGTAGAATCTGCAAATTGAGCGGTTAATAGGTTAGGGAAGAAGCCTAAACCAATCACCAACACTGAAAGAACGCTCAAAACCGCTACTTCGCTACGGGTGGCATCTTTCAATTGCTGGCAAGCTTCGCTGACTGGGCCGAAAAATAGCCGTTTCACTAACCACAACATATAAGCAGCACCTAGCACAACACCTACCGCTGAAAGTGCTGTAACCCCTTGGATAGATAGCGGTAACACAACAGATGAAGACAACGGAATTGCACTAAATGCATGGGAGATAAACCCACTGTAGAAGGTTAAGCTTTCGCCAGCGAAACTAACCAACAAAGGAAGCCCTAGGCTGGATAGAGACATCAACAAGAAAAAATAGAACAATACGGGAGCTTTTTGAGCTACACCACCATAAATGGCAATGTCTCTCGAATGGGTTCTGCCATAAAGCGTGCCTACACCCATAAACAAGGCGGCACTCACCAAGCCGTGTGCTACCATCACGAAGATGGCTGCGGTAATACCTGTCGCATTATACGCCGCTAATGCCAATAGAATAAAACCCATGTGGCTAACAGAAGAATAGGCTATCAGCTTTTTCATATCGGTTTGTACTAAGGCAATTGAAGCAGTATAAACAATATTTATTAACGCCAACAACCCAATATAGGGCGATAATAGCTTCCCGACCAAGGGGAACCATTCAAAGGCAAAGCGAAGCAAGCCATAAGCCCCCATTTTCAACAAAATACCCGCCAACAACATAGAAATAGGGGTTGGGGCTTCAACGTGAGCATCAGGCAACCAAGTGTGCAACGGAACAACCGGTAATTTGACGGAAAACGCTACAAAAAACCCGACGAAAATTAACAGTTGCAACTGGAAGGGGAATTGTGGGTTGCTAGCTAATTGCTTCAATTGAGAGAACAAGAATAAGGATTGCTCAGGAGCACCCGAAGCTTTAGCAACAAAGCCTAACAGTAAAATACTAGACACCAAGAAGATGGACCCAGCCAAGGTATAAAGCACAAACTTCATCGCCGCATAATCCCGACGAGGCCCACCCCAAATGGTAATGAGCAAGTACATGGGGATGAGTTCAAGTTCAAAGAACAAGAAAAACAAGAATAAATCTCGAGCCATAAATACGCCCAAAACCGAGCCAATCAGCAAGAAAAACAACGAATAATAAAGCTTCAACCGTTTACCAATGGTGGTAATGCTAGCAACACCAGCCAATAAACTTAATAGCGTGGTTAATAGCACTAACGTAGCCGTTAAGCCATCTTGACCAAACGCTAAAGACAAACCAAATTTAGGCAACCAAGGCTGAACCCAAGATAAATTGGTGCCAACACCTTGACCAAAAGCTAACACACTAGCCACAACTAGCAGAATAGTAGAAACAATACCCGCTAACCAATGAAGATTTTTGGCTTCCGTTTCAGGGTTCGGGTTGGTAGGTAACAGAGCAAAAACGCCTGATGCCAAGAACGGCAAACCGACCAAAATTGGTAATAAAAATTCCATAATAGGTGATTATCCTTTCACCATCAATACTTGATAAGCAACAACCAAGGCTAAAACTGAAAAGCCTAGCACGGTTACATACGTTTGAATACGGCCTGTTTGTAACCGACGAATAAGCCCCCCTGTACCCGAGGTAATACACCCAACGCCGTTAACAACACCATCAATAACCACTTTATCAAACGTAGAAGACATTTGAGCAATTAGCATAAAGCCACCTTCTACAAGCCCTTGATAAACGTCATCAAAAAACCATTTATTGCGGAACAATTCATAAGGCCAAGCCAGCACGCGTTTGACGGTATCCGTATTGATTAACTTCATACCGTAAACGGCAAAGGCTAGCACCAAACCCGTTAAGCCAACCATTTGAGACGCATTACCCACTTTATTAAACATGGCATCCAGCAAAGAATGGGGATGATGAGGCAGTTCGCTCATTAAACCATGGGTAATGTAATGACCAAACGCTGGCAGACCAAAAGCAAACCCCGAAAGCAACACACCTATTAGCAAAGAAGGCACTGCCAACACAGCTAAGGGTGCCGTCATCACAGGGTCTTCCTTGTGAACATGAGCTTCACCACGGTAAGTACCCATAAACGTTAGAAAGAACGTACGGAACATATAAAACGAGGTTAAACCCGCCGTAGCCGAAAGCAAAATATAAACAACAGGATGTTGATGAGCCGCGGCGGCTAAAATCTCATCTTTAGACCAAAACCCACTCGTCCAAAACAAGCCTGAAATAGCGATGGTGCCAATTAAATAGGTGATACCCGTAACAGGCAGTTTTTTCATCAATCCGCCCATTTTTCGCATATCCTGCTCGCCTTCGCAAGCATGAATAACACTGCCTGAACCCAAGAACAACATCGCCTTGAAGAACGCATGGGTAAACAAGTGGAATAACCCAGCCGTGTAAGCCCCTAAGCCCATAGCAGTAACCATAAATCCTAATTGAGACATGGTGGAATACGCCAACGCCTTTTTAATATCGGTTTGCGTAACGGCAATCGTTGCCCCAACAATGGCGGTGATTACCCCAATAATAGTGATAAACGGCATGGTAATATCCATTGAAGCCGCCATCAAAGGGAAGACTCTCGCAATTAAGTAAACACCCGCAGCCACCATGGTAGCAGCGTGAATTAACGCTGAAATAGGCGTAGGGCCTTCCATTGCATCAGGCAACCAAGTATGCAAAGGCACTTGAGCACTTTTTGCCATAGGTCCTGTAAACACCAAAATACCAATAGCCCCCAGCAACCAAGCAGGGATGGTTTTAGCCAAGCCACCCACCATTGGCATAAAGCCTTGGAAAGATAGCAATGCTTGTTCTGGGTTTATAGATAAATACTGTTGCCAAAAGCCCGAAGTAAACGTGATACCTAACAACAATAAAATCCCGATTAAAAAGCCAAAATCGCCCACTCTGTTGACCAAAAATGCCTTCATAGAAGCGGCAGCCGCCGCAGGCTTATGAAACCAAAACCCAATCAGCAAATAGCTGGAAACACCGACTAATTCCCAAAACATGTAGGTTTGAATGAGGTTAGAAGAAAGCACCAAGCCTAACATCGAAAAATTAAACAGGGCTAAATAACCAAAAAACTTGGCATACCCTTTATCATGATTCATGTAGCCGTGGGTATAAATTTGAATGAATAAACTAATGAATGTTACCACAAAAAGCATCATTACGGTGTTGGCATCTAGCAACGTGCCTAGCTTTAACACTAAATCGCCCGCTTGAAGCCACTGCCAATTTTGTTCAATGGGGGTAACCCCATCATGCTGATTAAACAACCAAGCAACGCTAGCTATAGCGTGAACCAAGCCCAAGACCGTAGCCCCTGACGTTAAAGCAAAAGCCACTTCTTTTTTAGCTAGTAGCGGTAACGCTTCAGACGCATCTACATGCCCATGTCCTTCGCTAGCGTCATACGCCAACGGTTTCGGCAAAGCACGCCCCAAAGAAATCAGTAAAAATGCAACTAGTGGGTAAATGGGAACCAACCAGAGGGTTTGAATGAACCAATCCATAGATGAACGAACCTTATATGATTACAGATAAAAAAATGATACAAGCTGGGTGTCTCCGTTTAAGAAACGGGCTACCCTTTTAATTGTTGAAACGCATCGGCATCCACCGACCCTGTATTCTTAAATAACGCAATAACAATGGCAATACCAACAGCGGCTTCGGCTGCGGAAACCGTTAGTACAAAAATGGCAAAAATTTGCCCCGATAAATCTCCGGGGTTGACGGCATTATTGATAGCAACCAACGCCAAATTAACGGCATTCAGCATTAATTCTACGCACATTAAGGTTCGCATTAAATGACGCCCCGTAGCAACGCCCATAAAACCCAAGCCAAATAAGATAGAGGCAAGTGCTAAATAAGTAGATAATCCGATTTCAGGGGTAACAGCAGAAGACATAAATAGACCTTTTTTAGTCAAAAATTAACACGGTGATAAAAAAAGCAGAAACAACCTTGTTAAAATAAAGTAACCCTATTATAACGCAAATAACCGATAAAGGAAGAAAAATCAACGGAGAAAAACCGCCAGAACTGGGAGCTTATTCTAAACCCACATCTTTTTTCCAACCTTTCGCTTCAGGCACCAACTTGCCTTCTTCAAAACTGAAGAAAACGCCACTGCCTGCTTCTGAAAACGTCTTTTTAGAAAGCATAATGGCACCTATCATGGCAATTAACAGTAATACAGAAACCAGCTCAAAGGGCAGAATATACTTGGTTAACAACAGCTCACCTAATTGCCCAGCCGTACCGTTGGCAATTAAATTATTTTTAGTAGCCTCGCTCAAGGGGTAAATCATTTTCGGTACAAAGCTGGTGCTAGCCTTGCATAACAACCCAATAATTGAAACACCCGAACCAATGGCGATGGTTTTACCCAACCAACCAAAACGCTTCTGTTCAACAGGCAATGCTTGGTTGCCTGTAAACATGAGACCGAACATTAACACAATGGTCAAACCCACTGCGTAAACCATGACTTGAGCAACGGCTAAAAAATCTGCATTGTTCAGCAAGAAAAACCCTGCCATACAGAAAAATACAGACAATAAACAGAGTGCCGCATACAACACACTAGGGGCAAACACCACGCCAACAGCCATTAAAACTGAAACAATGGCAAAGAACCAAAAAACAAGGGTATCCATAATGAAAACGTTAAACTCCAAACCAATCAATGATTCTAGTGAAAGCAGTAGAAATAAACCTAAGCTACGGTTACAGCTAAACCGTGTTCTTTCCGCCATTGGTCAGATTCTTCCCCATTTAAGGTTAAATCTTTTTTATCTAAAACAAGGGCTTCACGGCTGTAATCTGCCAATTCAAAATCAGGCAAAAACTTAATGCAATCCACAGGGCAAACTTCGGTGCAATTACCGCAGAAAATACAACGCCCTAAATCAATCGTAAACCTGTCTATAACGGGCTTTTTATCCGCATCTCGGTGCATTTCAATTTGAATTAAATCATCACACGGGCAAACTCTTGCACAAGCTTGGCACCCAATACATAAATCCGTCCCGTCGGATTTAGATAATAACGACAATCTGCCGTGAAATCTATCCGATAACTCAGGCATCACTTCGGGGTATTCCAACGTGATAGGGTCTGTATTATGCTGCTTTAAAACAGTCAGCAACCCTCTCGTAATTTCTTTTAAGCCATCTACCACTAACGAATTCGTGCTTTGTTTAATCACATCCGTAGTTGTTTTACCTGCTAAAGAAGCAGAGGCTTGTGTTTGTTCAGAAACCATCATCATCATGAGGCGATTATTCCTTACTGTTTCTTATACTTGTTTCAAAAGACGAGATTGCAATTGCTTAGTGAAAGACCGACTAATCCACAAGCAAAACCCGCCAATACCAAAAATACCAATCAATAGGGCGATACCTAAGTAAACCCATGCCGAAACAAGGTTTAACGCAAAATCCATCAAGAATAACTTGACGAAGGCTATCATCAACACGTTAATCAAGGCGACAGGCAGTAAAAATTTCCAGCTAAAACCCATCAATTCATCTGGCTTTAACCGAGGCAACGTACCCCGAATAAGCATCGCCATATAAACGAATACATAGGTTTTACTCAACATCCACAATAGCATTTCTGCTTGAGGAATGAGCTGGGCTAGCTGATGAACACCCAACGTGTTTGCAAGCCAAACGTTGAACCCTGTTTGTTCAACAATTAGCCCACCAAAGGGGGAATAATAACCACCAAAGAAGACAGCGGCACAAATGGCACTAATAATAAACAAGCCTGCATATTCCGCCAAGAAAAACGTGGCAAACTTCATGCCTGAATATTCCGTGTTATACCCACCAACCAATTCGCTTTCCGCTTCAGGCAAATCAAACGGTACCCTATTAACTTCTGCCAACGAAGCCGTGTAGAAAATTAAAAAGCTAACAGGAGCCAAGAAAATCCCGAACCAGTGTAGTAACCCACCCCGTTGGGCTTCGATAATTTTGCTTAAATCCATTGTACCTGTTAATAGCACCACACCCAAAAGGCTTAACACTAGGGGGATTTCGTAACTAATAGCTTGTGCCGCACTCCGCATACCACCCAACAATGAAAATTTGTTGTTGGATGCCCAACCCGCTAACACAACGCCAATAACCGAAATGGAAGACAAAGCAAAAAGAGCTAGCAAGCCAACAGGCAAGCTAACACCAATGAGTGTACTAGAAAATGGCACTAAGGTAAACATAACAAACACAGGAAACAAGAAGATAGCAGGTGCCAAGGTAAACAAGAATTTATCTTGGGCATCATTCATAATATCTTCTTTAAACAGCAATTTAACGCCATCGGCAATGGTTTGTAACGCCCCTAGAGGACCTACACGGTTGGGACCTTTTCGTTGGGTAAACCACGAAAGCACTTTACGTTCCATTAAAACCATAACAATAGCGGCCAACTGCCCCATCAAGGCAGCAATACCAAACACAATTAACCCAACAGTAAAAGCAGGAACGGCATCTGGCAAGGTTAGCCACCAATCCCAAAGCATTTGGGGTAGTTTCGGCAAAATGTCTGCAATAGACGTTATCCAAGAAGTTGTACTCATCATATCGTATTAAACCTTGTTCCAGTAAAAGGGAAACATTCTAATTCTACAAAAAAAAGACCGTTACTAAAGCCGACTGCTTTCTAGCGGTCTACTTCGGGCATAATCACATCTAAGCTACCAAAAATAGCCATTAAATCTGAATACATATGCCCTTTCATTAAGGCTGGCAAGCAAGAAAGATTGGAGAACGAAGCACCCCGCCATTTTACCCTAGCGGCCTTTGGCGTGCCATCGGTTACCATATAGCAGCCTAAAACACCTCGGGGCGATTCCACAAACACGCTGGCTTCACCTGCGGGGGGCTTATACGTTAGCAAGTTAATTTTCTTACCAAACATATCCCAATCCGAATTCCAAGCAGGTACTTCAATGGTGGGGTCTTTTTTCTTAGCTTTGGTGGCTTCATCCACTTTGGCTTTAAGAAGCCCTAATTCGCCCCCATCACCACCAGGGATGTTATCAATACACTGGCGAATAATCTTGAGCGATTCCCGCATTTCCTGCACACGCACCACATATCTAGCATAGGTATCAGCTTCAGTGGCAACAGGTACTTCAAATTCTACTTCGTTGTAGCAGGAATAAGGGTTGGTCTTCCGTAAATCCGCCGCATAACCAGCCGCACGCAACGCTGGCCCTGTTACACCAAATTGCAAGCAAGTTTCTTTGGTTAAAATGCCCTGCCCAATGGTTCTGTCTAATACAATCGGGTTTTTTGTGGCGACGGCTTCGTATTCATCTAGCCGACGAGGAAAATCGTCGATAAACTTCCGCACTTCATTCAACCAGCCCGAAGGTAAATCCGCATTAACACCACCAAAACGGTAGTAGTTATACATCATTCTAGCCCCTGTTAATTTTTCAAACAAGGTGAATACTTCTTCACGGTCTCTGAAAGCCCAAAAGAAGGGGGTAGAAGCCCCTAAATCCAACAAAAACGTACCAAACCACAATAAGTGCGATGTAATACGATTCAATTCCAAGGTAATCATCCGAATGTATTCAACGCGTTTAGGCACGCCTAAACCCGCAATTTTTTCAACGCAATTAACAAACGCCAAATGGTCGTAAAATGAGGAGAGATATTCTACACGGTCAATGGTGGGTTGATACTGAAACAAAGAGCGACTTTCCGCCATTTTTTCTTTAGAGCGGTGCAAATAGCCAATTACAGGCTCCATATCTTTGACAACTTCACCATTTAAGGTGGTAATAAGCCGTAAAACACCGTGCGTTGAAGGGTGCTGAGGCCCAATGTTTACAACTAAATCATTGGTATCAAAGCCTTTTTCAACAGAAACACCTTGCATGGGCTTTACATCAGGCGGAGTAAGGGTGGAGGAGGGGGTAGACATCATCATCATATTAGCGGTTATTCCATACCAAACGAGGGTCTTCTTGTTTATAATCTTTCCGCAACGGGAAGCCTTCCCAATAGGTAGGCATCAAAATACGGCGTAAATCTGGGTGGCCTTGGTACACAATGCCATATAAGTCAAAAGCCTCCCGCTCATGCCAATCAACAGCAGGCCAAACGGCAAACAAACTAGGGGCTTCATCTTTTTCGTTAGCAGCAATTTTAATAATTAAAAACTGGCTAGATAAAATAGATTGCACATGGTACACGCTTTCCCGATGCGTCAATAAATCAACGCCAGCAACAGAAAGCAGTAAATCCATGGGCGAATCGGGGTGGTGCTTCAACGCTTCAGCAGCAGGTAACGCATTTTCAGCTGTTAGCCGAATTTGCTCCATGCCTGTAGCATCAGAACCTAAATTTTCAACGGCAATACCCTTCGATGCTAAATAGGCACCAAAAAAACCAGCAGGTACTGCTTGCGGAACCGCTACTTCAGGCGTAGAAGCCGAGGAAGCAGGAGAAGAAGAAGGGTTATTTTCTGCGTTCATGGCGATATTTAATATTTCCTCTTACTAAGCCTAATTCGCCACGGTCTTTCATGGCTACAACATCATATGCTTCGGTTTGAATGCCCCACCGAATAAAATCTTCTTCCGTTTGATTTTCCAACGGAATCAAGCAATCATTTTCGTCAATGCGAACTTTCGCCCGATGCTTGTGAAATCTGGCACGTCTATCTCGTAACGATTCTGTTCTCATTTTCTTTTGCAGTTGAATAATAGCATCCAACAACGCTTCTGGCCTAGGCGGACACCCTGGCACATACACATCAACAGGAATTAATCTATCCACGCCACGCACCACGGAATAGGAATCGTTTTCGTACATACCACCTGTAACCGTGCAAGCACCCATGGCAATCACATATTTGGGTTCTGCCATTTGTTCGTATAACCGAACCAAGGCGGGTGCCATTTTATAGGTAATCGTACCAGCCGTGATGATTAAATCTGCTTGACGAGGGGTTGCCCGAAAGGCTTCTGACCCAAACCGAGCAATATCAAACTTCGGTGCCGAAGCAGACATCATTTCAATACCACAACACGAAGTGGCAAACGTCATAGGCCAAACAGAATTGCTTCTGGCCCAGTTGTAGATTTTATCTAAAGAAGTAACAATAATGCCACTGCTTTCGAGCAAATCTTGCAGAGATTCTAGTAAAATATTGGACATAGCGTTCAGCAATACCTTCACTATTTAAACGATGTACAAGGTGGAAAACCACGCCATACGGGGAATAAAAACTTTAAAACACTTAACGGCTTATTGCCAACGTAACGCACCTTTACGCCACGCATAAACTAAGCCTAAACCTAGAATAGCAATAAATAGCACCATTTCAACCAAGGCAAGCACGCCTAGCTGACCAAACGCCATTGCCCAAGGGTACAGAAACACGGTTTCAATATCAAACAAAATAAACAACAGGGCGTATAAGTAGAACTTCACATCAAACCGAATTTTAGCGTCGCCATAAGCCAACATCCCGCATTCGTAGGGGCTGTTTTTCATTTCGCTAGGGCTTTGGTATTGCACTAGTTGCGAAACAACAAACAACAGAAACGGGAAGAGTGCGGCAAACAGTAACACCACAAACAGAACGGGGTATCCAGTTAAAATCATAACAATCAGGTAAACTTTCTTTTAGGTTCACGCCTTGGTGCAAGCGACCATCACAACTGTTAAACTATTGTATCACAAAGCTTCATAAAACGTTACTTAGCATACCATAGACGAGAACAAAAAAACAAACCTTCCTTTTTTAACGAACCAATCTATAACAAAAAGAGGAAACCCGCCTCAACAAAAAAGAGGACTCCTCCATAACAAACTATACTGACAAAGAAGAGTGAAAAAGAGGAGGGCTATTAACGCAGTGCTAAGCGAGCGTTCTGCTCCTATCAAACACCCTTTTAACTATGCCATGCCATGCCTATAGCGTACCCACCAACCCAACAGGCAACGCCCTACCTCTAACCCAAATACCAGCCATCGACCAACAATTGCCTGCCCTCCTAACCGACGGCGATGGCAAGCAAGCCGAATCATTACTGGAATACGTTGCCACTGCCTACCCCAATAACTGGCAAGCCGTTGTTGGGCTAGCCCACATTGCGGAAAAACGCCAAGCTTTTGGGTCTGCTAACACGTTATTACAACAAGCCAATACCATTAGCCCGAAAAATGCCACCATTCTAGGGGCTTTAGGGCATCTGCACACGGTATGGAGCCAGCAACCCCCAACCATTACCAGCCCCCCACCCGAAAACGCTAAACAACAAGCGAAAACCTACCTAGCCCAAGCCGCCACATTAAACCCTACCGATACCACCATTCTTACCTACCAAGCAGAATACGCCTTAGTGGTAGAACAAGATACCGTTTCCGCCGAACGCTTTTTACGCATCGCCCTTAATAACGACGCCAATAATGTGGAAGCAATCACCCAAGCTAGCCTGCTATACCTGCAACTAGGGCAAGTTCACAATGCCAAACACTTATTATTGAGAGCTTACGATTTAGCCCCGAAAAACGTTGCCGTACTAGATGGCATGGCAACGCTAATGCACCAAATAGACCGCCCGATGGAAGCGATAGACTTCGCCAAAAAAGCCGAATTGGTAGATTTTGGGCAAAGCCCAGCCCGCCTAAAACTACTAGCCAAACAGTACGATAAAGTGGGCGACCCTCAACAAGCCAACACCTACTATCAACAATTGAAAACCCTTTACCCCAAAGACCCTGCCATTGCCTTAAAGCTCGCATCGCTTTCAGACCAATTAGCCCCCAACACGGCGGAAACGAGGGTAGCGTATGAAAAAGCCGTTGAATTAAACCCTGCTTTATTGGCAGATTGGGCAACCCAAGCCCATCAACTACTGGTGGATGAACAACTGGATGAAGCCAAAGCTATGCTTTACCGTGTGCTCAAACTAAACCCCACCCACGAAGAGGCTTTGCAGGATTTAACTACCTTGCACTATCGCAGAATATTGCGGTCTGCTGCGGTTAGCACGAAGGAACAAGCCGTGATGATGGGTTTGTTGGAATCTAATTTTTACAACCAAAAGCTAGCCCTTAACACGGAAACGGGCATCATCAAACAACCGACTGATACCAATGTGCTGAAGCTTTCCGCCTTAAAAGCCACCATTATTGCCCAAAACGGGGTTATTCTACCTGCAGTTGAAACCCGCTTAAAGGCACTGCAATCCGCCAGTGGGCAATCTGCTTGGGTGCAATCGGAAATTTCGTTTTTATTGGGAGATTTTGCGGATGCTCAACAGCGGATAAGCTCTCCGCAAGCCCTTCAATCCCTTTCCGCTCAACGGCTTTCCCACATAGCTGACCGTTGGGTGCTGATGGGCAACATTCAAGGGGCATACACCCTTTACCAAGTGGCGTATGCGAAAACGCCCTTGCCTGCTATTGCGGAACGTCTGCAGAAGACGCAACCGCTGGCGATGCAGGGCGATGTTGCCGTTACCCATGCCCAACAAGCATTGGCAGGGGTAAATGGCAAGAAAATGCTAAAGGCTACCATTACGCAAATTAACCCTGCCTTTATTGAGGCGAAAACCTTGTTGCAACAGGCGGTGTTAATTGCCCCCAAAGATGCACGGCTTTACTGGTATTTAGGGCGATTGTTTGAGGTGGAACAGCAGTGGAGCTGGGCTTACCAGTACCAGCAACAGGCAATTAAGCTGAACCCTGCCGTTTATAACACCGAAGCTATTTTGCTCAATCAAGCCAAACTGCTAGAAAAGGCGATGAAAGGTGGCTTTAAACCACCGCTTCAACCGCCTGCGAAGTTGCCCAAGCCCCCCAAAAGCATCCCGAACCTAGAGCCTGCTTTCACGCCAATTGAGCGTCGGGGTTAGACCTTGAAAGCTACAAATTTTCTGCAATCTCATCAGTTAAGCGAAGCAATTCAGTAGCTACTATCAATGATGGCGTTGGTACAACGGATGGGGTTTTGGTAAGCTGTTCTTCTGTATCACTATTTCGGTAAATTCCATGGTACTGCATCCATGCATAAAAGTTTTTAAGATCGTTCTTGGTAAAGTTGCTTGAATCTGCTTTACTGACATAGTCATTAGGGAAAAATTCATAACCACCTTTTTTTGTATAGTCTTCTCGTTTAAAAGTAAAAAGATAAGGAACCAAGTCCTTTGTGAACCTTTTAACATTTTCAGGTATTTGAGAGGCTATTATTGCAGCATCAGAGGGGACTCTTCTCAAAAATGCTAAAGCGTTTTGGAT
>JAPLIO010000052.1 GCA_026389055.1 Candidatus Melainabacteria bacterium
GCGGTTAATAATATCGGGATGATAGATAAAAAAGGCGCCGTTCACTTGAAATCTGGCGTGCTGAAAAACTTATACGTTCGGGCGAGGAACCAGTATGAGCATGAAGAAATTACCTTCCAAGAACTGTTAAGCATTAAGCCCGCTAACAGGGAAGAAGAACGGCATTTACGGTTTTTAAAAGAAGCCGAAGTGTTTCATTTGCTAGCTCACATGGAACGCGGTGGCGATAATGAAACCATTAACCTGCACGATTTGGAAGTAGCCGTTAGTAGACAGGTGCTACATACCCATTTTGGGTATGATGATGATGAGACTATCATCATCGACAAAGAAGAGTAGATCTAATAAAGTTTTTAGCCAACAAAGCCAAGGGTTTCTGTTGAGCAAGCCACGGTTTCATAAAACCCTAGGTAACCCTAGAAAGTAGGCACACTCCACACAATAGGCTTTCGCCTAAAAAATGGTGGAGCTGGAGGGAATCGAACCCTCGTCCAAAACGTCCTCTTTCAAACTTCTACGTGTGTAGATACCCGAAAGTCTTGATGGCGGGAAAATCGGTATCCCATTACCTGCCACCACAGCGGGTTGTTAACCGATTCTCTGCATATCGGTATCGGCAAATACAAACAAAACCCCAGCCAATAAGTGTGATGGGTTTGTAGGGCATGCGTGGGTAGCCCCATCCCCTCGGCATACTAAAGGGGTGGGGACAACGTTATTAAAACTACCTAATCGTTAAATTAAGTAGCGTTATAACTCCTTAGTTTTTGAGGACTAAGCAGCTACTTTTTCTGCACTACGTGCACCAAAGTTAACATAAACAACGTTGTTTGCTGGAACTGAAGTTTCGGCATCTATATGTTTGCTTAAGTATTAACGAGGATCAAGCTCCCCGACACGCCATTTGAGCAAGGCAAATCATCCTGTCGAATCCAAAACAGCCCCATGAAAGACGTTTGCAAAAAAACAAAAAATCCACGGGTGAAGGTGAACACTGTTAAGGCGGGTTGAAAGAAACAAGGATTGTTTCAACAGACGATGGAACGCCTGACTTTGCTGGCTAAAAACTTTTCTTTTTTCTATGCAATTTTCAAAGAACGCTCGGTTCGGTATTTAACTTTAACCGATTTACCCCTAGAATACAAGCCCCGTTTATATAAACTTAATGGCTTGAGCTAATTGAAAACTAAAGTTAGTTTGTCAAAAATACACCGTTAGATGGAGGAACTTCAGGGGAAAACCAGTCAATCTTAAAAAGTAACCCCTTTAGTCTATCTACCCAAAGAGATTGAGCAACCCCCATGATGGATTTTATCAATTCCGTAACCAACGATGTGCTAGCCGTAGCAATGGATGGGCATTTGGCAAGGCAAAAAGCCATTGCCTCCAACATTGCCAACGCTTCAACGCCCAATTATAAACATCGGGATGTTGATTTCCAAGGAGCTCTTAAAAAAAGCTTGGCAGGCGTTAGAAGCGGTAAAAATCAAGGTGTACCACTTGCCAGTAACGAAGAGGGTTTAAGTATGCAAGGGGTGTTACCGTCGCATTTTGGTGTACTGCTGGAATCTGGCGAAGGGTCTGCCAACGCAATAAAAAAGACGCCCATTGAAGTTTCCGCTAACGACGATTTTATTTATCGTAACGATGGCAACTGCGTTGATTTAGAACGAGAGATGGTTTTACTTGCCAAAAATGCTAGTCGGTTCAAAAGTTTAACCAAACTTCAAGCCAAGCTGAATAATCAACTTCGGGGTGTCCTCAACAACACCCAAGGCTAAAATAGTACCTATGAGGATTAACCCCCATGATGATGGATATTTACGATGTAACCGCTTCCGCCATGACCGCCCAACGCTTACGGATGGATACCATTGCTTCCAACTTAGCCAACGTCAATTCCACACGGGATGCGGATGGTAAATTAGCCCCCTACAAACGCCGAAACGTGGTATTTGCCCCTGTTTTAAAATCTTCAATAGATGAACAAGCGGGTGGGTCTTCTACCAGAAGCGAAGCCTTAAAAAGCATGGGTACCAACGCCCAAGGGTTGCCCGTTTATCGGACAGGTATTAGCGTGGCTGAAAATTCGGTTTCGCAAACGGGCATTGGCGTGGAAGTGCTTCAAATTTCTGAAGATACCCAAAACCCAACCCGCATGGTTTACGACCCTACCCACCCAGATGCCAACGATAAAGGGTTCGTGGAATTTCCTAACATTAACACGGTAACGGAAATGGTGGATATGATTTCTGCTAGTAGGGCTTATGAAGCCAGCGTTACGGCATTTCAAACCACCAAAAGCATGAACGAAGCCACGCTGGATATGTAACAAAGCATACGAGATAAGGCTAAAGCTAGCACCAAAAGTCAATCATTGGGTTTTATCCTACTAGATAGAGGAAGCATCCGTCTATTTTGTGTGATGTAGGGGATTTAATTCATTGAGGGGACAACTAAAAAAATGACTAGACCATTAGACAGTAGTAACAGCCTTAATTCAATTAGTAGTGCCAACTATCAAAATAGAGCGTCATTCCCACCCAGTGATGGAGGTGTCGTTTCTACCTATCCAGCTTTTGGTATGCTAAATGAACAATATAATTGGGGAAGCGTTGTGGGTGGTGCCATTGCTTGGACTGGATTCAATACCGCTTGGGATATTGGGAAAAGCTCTTTAGAAGCAAAGAAATTTCACGTTCCTAGGTGGATAGGCACTGGTGCAGGTGCTGCTGGGGCAATGTTTGGAGCATTGGTAGCTGGTGGTCTATTAGAAGCTTGGCGATCCAATGATGCAAAACATAAGAATCAAGACCTGATAAAATCCCTCCAAGCACCCAGTAGACCAAATCCCTTCAATACTTCTACACAAGCATAGAGGCTGTACGCTCTTGTGGAGAAGGATTAAATATCCAAGTTTTTGACCATGTGGGCGTTGGTTTCAATAAAGTTCCGACGGGGTTCGACTCGTTCGCCCATCAAAATATCAAACAGACGGTCTGCTACCACGGCTTCTTCAATCTCAACCCGCAACAGGGTTCTAGTATCAGGGTTCATCGTCGTATCCCACAATTGCTGAGGCATCATTTCGCCCAAGCCTTTAAAGCGTTGAACACCCGTGCCTTTTTTGCCCCGCTCTTCAATTAACGAACGTAACGCCACGAGGGAATCGACTCGAATTTCTTCTTTGTTGTTGACGAGTAACTTCAACCCATTTTCAACATCGGCATTTAAAGATTTAGGCTGTTCAGGCAACCACGCTTTTAACGTGGGGAACAAGGCAACTAATCTGCCAAATTCTGCACAATCCAATTGGTCTTGCGTTAGTTCGCAAAGCAATTTGCCATCGGCTTGCGTGGTAGCATCGCTTAGCCCATCTTCTTTGGCAAAAATTTGAATGCTAACAGGGGCGTGGGCTTCAACAATAGCTAGTTCAGGCGTAGCTTCCGACGTATCGGAATCATCGGCAGCATCTGCTTGAACGCCAATGGTTAGCTGGGCTTGTTCAGGTTCATTAATCGCCCCTTCACCCGCCAAAGTCAAGGTGTAATTCGGGAACTTCGATTGCAACACATCCAACCACCGTTGGGCAGATTCCTTTTGAGCCAACACATCGGTTTTCGTATTTTCTGCCACCAAGGTATATAGAATATCGGTAGGAATGCCTTCAAACAAATAGCTAGAAACCGATTGCTGGAAGCGAGACAAATCGCCCAGTAGTTTCAGTAGTTCTTCGCCCGTAACAGCTTGAGACCGATTGATATCGAACATTTCTAGGTTTTGAATGCCTCGTTGTTGCAACAGTTTTTCCAATGCCCGTTCATTGTAGAGGTATTTTTCTTCTCGCCCAATGGTGATTTTAAACAACGGCGGTTGAGCGATATAAATAAAGCCTTTTTCCACTAATGGGCGGGCATAACGGAAGAAGAACGTTAGCAACAAGGTGCGGATGTGAGCTCCATCCACATCAGCATCTGTCATGATGATGATTTTGTGGTAGCGAAGTTTTTCAATATCAACTTCTTCTTCAATGCGGGCAATGGAAATACCCAAGGCTTGAATCAACGCTTGAATTTCATTGTTGTTGTAAATTTTATCGAGCCTTGCTCGTTCAACGTTCAAAATTTTACCCCGAAGCGGTAAAATGGCCTGAAACATACGGTTACGCCCTTGTTTGGCGGAACCACCAGCGGAATCGCCCTCAACAATGTAAATTTCGCATTTATCGGGTTCACGGTTAGAACAATCTGCCAGTTTACCAGGTAAGGTAGAGTTTTCCAAGGCAGATTTACGCCGAGTCAATTCCCTAGCCTTCCGAGCCGCTTCCCGTGCTTGCGAAGCCATAACGGCTTTGGAAATGATAATTTTCCCAGCTTTGGGGTTTAGTTCCAACCAATCCGCCAAGCGTTCCGCCACGATGGATTGGGTAATACCCATGACTTCACTGTTACCTAGCTTTTCTTTGGTTTGCCCTTCAAATTCGGGGTTGGGTACTTTAACGGAAATAATGGCGGTTAGCCCTTCCCGAATATCGTCGCCCGTGAGGTTGTTATCTTTTTCTTTTAAAATGCTATTTTTACGCCCGTAATCGTTAATAATACGAGTAATGGCGTTACGGAAGCCCGTTAAATGGGTACCGCCATGATGGGTGTTAATGTTGTTGGCAAAACTTAAAACCGTTTCGCTGTAGGCATCGGTATACTGCATGGCTACTTCTACTTTAACGCCGTCTTTTTCTTCATCGCAATAGAACAATTCTTCAAACAACAAACTTTTAGATTCATTCAAGTAAGTAACGTAGCTACCAATCCCGCCTTCAAAGTGGAAGGTTTCGGTTACTTGGGTTTTACCGTTGGTAAAAACCAATTTTAAGCCTTTATTAAGGAACGCCATTTCCCGAAGCCGATTGGCGATGACATCGCAATCAATTTCCGTGAATTCAAAAATGGTACTATCGGGCCAAAAGGTTGTTTTGGTGCCTGTACGTTTGGTATCGCCCACTCGTTGAACAGGGGTAATTACGGCTCCTTTGCCGTACTGCTGCTTCCAAATGCCACCGTCTCTGTAAACTTCTACTATCATTTTTTCTGAAAGAGCGTTTACAACGGAAGCCCCAACGCCGTGCAGACCGCCTGAAACTTTGTAGCCGCCATCGCCGAATTTACCGCCTGCGTGTAGCACGGTGTGAACGACTTCCAAGGCAGAAAGCCCAGAATCCTGCTTGATAGAAACAGGGATGCCCCGTCCGTTATCTTGCACGGTTACGCTATCGTCTTCATGCACGGTAATGTGAATTTCTCCGCAATAGCCTGCTAAGGCTTCATCAACGCTATTATCTACAATTTCATAGACGAGGTGGTGTAACCCTCGTTGGCTGGTGCTACCAATATACATACCGGGGCGAAGACGAACGGCTTCAAGCCCTTCTAGCACCCGAATTTGGTCTGCACCATAATCATGCGTTACAGCGGTGCTGGTGGGTGTGGCAACGGCAAAATCGGAAGAGGTAGGGGGGGAAGTCATCATCATCATGCGGTTTTATGGTCTCGATTCATAGTAGGGTTTAAAACGGGGTACTTATGGTTCTATTTTACCACGCACACACGGTTTATGCACCAGCGTTTAATGGGTTGAAACTTGTTTTTTTGCATTCTTATTGTCCGTTGGATTGATTGTTGTTACCCATAAGATTTAATTAGTCATTTTGCCTATAGTCAACCAACATTTTCTGTTGTATAACTATTTCATGGGGTTCGGAAGCGGACTTAATAAAAACAATCTAGCTTTGTTACCCAGTTAATTTTACTAAAATTTCTACAATTTGATAGTTTTCATTGAAACCGATGATCTTTAAAAAATCATCTACATTGTCCTCTCCCTCCAAGCTTTACGGCTCGGGGGGTTGTTTTTATGCAGATGTGGGCGAGGCGATTAATAAATGGCTATCGGTAGTGGGTCAGGGTGTGATTCTAACAGCCTAAATGGTAGCTTGATGCTAGCACCCCCTTCAGTCTATGTCTATTTGGTTATAACCACAGGGCTTTCTTTACCTGAAATTTCATGTTTTAAGGCAGAATTATCCAGTTGATGGAACATTCTTGCGTGTGCCTCTACGAAGTTTCTACCATTATAATCATCGTGTCCCACTATTGCACAATTCACATTATTACCAAAGCTAGGGAACTGTTGATAATCAAAACGCCCCGCTCTACCATCATTATCACTAAACCAAATATCATCATTTAATAGCTTTAGTAGTTCTGAATAATCTGCTGAAGCAGAGGTGCCTGAATTTAATTCTTTTGCCAGTTTTTGTTGGAATTGACTATTAAGTGCCTCTACTTCTTTTCGCAGTTGTTCAGGCGTTAAATTGGCACGGGTTTCTTGCTTAATTAATGGACTGGTTGGATTTAAAAAAGTTGCCAAAGCTTGCCATGGTGCTTCCCTTACCAAGCAATGAAACATGATTGATTTATCATCAGGATCATAATGAACCAATTTTAACCGAGAAAAATAGTCTTTATATAATTGTATTACTTCCTCTTTTGTGAAACTAAGGTTTTTGACACCTTTTGTAGAAAGTAATTTTTGAATACCCTCATTAGCATCAACTAACAGTCTTCCACTAGATTGAGATTGACCGAAATAACCTGTATCAAAGTATGCTAGGTGATTTGTATAGTTATAATATCGTGCATCTTCTCCTGACAGGTATTTTATCAATAAGTCAAATGTAATAAAATCATGATTAGAATTAACAATGTTTATATTCGTTTTAAGTTTTTCTACCAACAGTAGTGTAAATAAATCAAGTTGTCCTCTATCGCCCAATACATCGCCTACTAAATTCAGTTCTTTGGCTGGGTCAACTACGGTTATCGTTTTTAATGCCTCCTTAAATCGTTTCACTAAAATATGAACTTCCTCTTTTGTTTGAGGATTGGTGAATTCGAACATTTTTATTAACCGTGCAAAATCTACATTGTTAGTCCTTGATTTAGCAATACTCTCTGCCGTGTATCCTTTATTTACATCTAATGTCATTTCACCTTTGGCTATTTCTTCTATTATTTTTGCCAAATGTTTATTCTTTGCATCGTCTAAAAAAGTGAGACACTCAGCATTAGTATTTATATGATTTATTACAAGTTGATTATCTTTTTTTTCCAATAGCTCAAATGCTTTATGAATGGCTAAAAATTCTTTGGCAGTGTTTTCGGGCATTACAATAGCTTCCATTTGGGCTAATTGTAATAACCCTTTCAACCAAGACCCATGCAAATCTCCCAAGTACAGGTGCTTAGCATCTTTCACTAGTTTTACACCTTCCAAATAAGTCTTAGCTTCTGTTTCGGTGGACTCTCCTAAAACGTTGACTTTCAACCTGTACCAAGGATATCCATTGGGTGCGGGATCATCAAACACAGCGTGCATTTTTTCTAATTGTGCTATTAGTTCTGGGCTTTTTTCGATAGTTGAACGGTTGACAGACTGCTTCGTTTTTTCTGCCACTTCTGCAATAGCTTTTTCAGGCTTAAACCACTGGCTGATGCTTTCCCGTTGCCAAATACCCAGCCCAATCAGTGTTCCCAAGGCTACAGTCCCGCCAATTATCATTGCCCAAGGCGGTGCTTCTTTTTTCGGCTTAGTTTGAGGAGTCGGTTTCCTTGCTTCTTCTGTAACGTTGAAGGTATCGGTTGTTGGTGTGGATTTTTGGGGTTGCTTACGCTGAACTTCAGGCTTCTTTGGGGTGGAAGTCTGGCTGAGAGAAGGGGTGTACCCTTGTGCTAATTGGGTGTAAGAAGGAACGGTATCCAACGCGTTAAAATCCTAGCGGTTAGCGTGAGTCTAACAGCATAAAACCCAAAAATGGTAGCTTGATGCTAGGCTGTTTTCAATTACAACGCCCTAGCAGGTACCCCACCGACCGTTTGATTATCCGCCACGGCGGTAACCACACCAGCCCCAACACCTACCACCACA
>JAPLIO010000008.1 GCA_026389055.1 Candidatus Melainabacteria bacterium
AAAGCCGTTGCCCAAGAAGCTGAAGAACGCTTCAAGGCAATCAACATGGCGTATGTTACGCTCAAATCGCCCGAAACCAAAGCGTTATACGACGATAAATTACGGCTATTGCTAGAAAAAATAGCCGCCTACATGGCAAAAAAAGACCCTACCTACATGGTGCCTACTACTGTTACGAACCCATCAAACAACGCAAAGACGCCTTCTGCTACCGCCACCCAGCAAAGTGAAACGCTCTATCAAGCTAAGAACAGCCGTGATGAAGCAGAAAATTTAACGCCCCCCATAGAAGCACCCCCTATCGCTGAGCAACCACGGCCTAAAACCCGTGAAGACCAACTGAAAGCTTATACGGAGAATTCGCAACCGCCTGCATCCTCTGGCTTCCAAAAGAAGGAGCTTCCACCCAAAACAAGCCTTCGTCAACCCAACCAATCTGCCACTATCAATGCGGAAACCAAGCTTTTTCAATATTCAGAAACAGTGCCAAAGGCAAGTAACGAAAAAGTAGAAACGCTGGTATCCCATGGGGAAGTTGAACCAAGCATCACCATTCGACGGGAACAATTACCGCCACAGCCTGTCAGTAAGAAAGGGGATGTTACCGAATTAGAAAGTATCATGCCCCATTATGATTTTTTAACACGCTTACGCCACTGCTTACACCCGCCACAACCCGTCATGTTATTTACCAAGGAAAAAACCGAAGTGGAAGGTATTTTGAACCTAACCACCAAGCAAGCCAAAGCGGGTAAATCCATTCGGTTACAACTAGATGCCAGCCATTGTGAAAAATTTAATCTGCCTAGTATTCTTCAGCTTCAATTGCCTAAAAACTTACAAGAAGGGCAGCGTCTTAAAATTACCGAAGACGCTTGGCAAGAAGAAGGGGCTTCCGCACGGGGCAAAAAAGGCGGGCTTTCAAAAGTAAGAAGCCTTTCTCGTAATACTACTGCTCCCAAAGGCAATCAATCGTTGGTCTTAGTGGTTCACATTCAAGAAGGCACCGCATTGTTATCCAAAATACTGGCATTAGGTGGTGCGTTAAAAGCAAATCCCACCCCTAAAAAACCGCTATTTCCTAGTTCTGCACCTGCTATGGAAACCCCACCACCCGAAGAAGCAGGCACCACAATAATAGACCCCATCATCATCGAAGAAAAAATAAGCATTCCTCTGCCCCTCGCTATTTTAGGCGGTGTTTATGCCTTTACCAGCACTACTGGCGAAACCGTCCAAGTGCCTATTCCCAGTGGTATTGAAGCCAACAGTATTTTGAACGTAGCAGGCAGAAATAACACGCTGTTTGAAATACAAGTGCAATGGCAACTACCCAAAGCTACCACGCTTTCATTAGATGAAAAACGCCTGTACGAAACCCTGATGCTAATTGCCCTAACAGAAGAAGAGCGGATTAAAATCGCCCTAAAAGCCGTAGAAAACGAACAAACCGCCGAAGCAGAATGAACTGACATCAGCGGTTTGTAGAAAACGAAGTTACGGAAAAATTTCTATTGGGCGTGCTAATTTTGTTACTGTGGTACTCATGTCGGTTATTTACTAGGTGTAAACGCCCTAATTCCGTTCCTCGTGCCTCATTATCCCATCCCACTAAA
>JAPLIO010000003.1 GCA_026389055.1 Candidatus Melainabacteria bacterium
GAAGCTGAAGAAAAAGCGAATACCCTGTTAAGCACATCACAAGCTAATGCAGATGCCTTGGAAGAAAATGCTAGAAACAGAGCGTTGGAACTGATTGAAAAAGCTCATCAAAAAGCGGCTGAAATTGAAGATACTGCTTTAGCAAGGCAGGAACAATTAGAAACAGGTTCTCAAGAGAAGGGGTTTCAAGCTGGGTTTGATGCAGGCTTGGCTTCAGGCTATGAAACCGCTGGGCAGGAAACGCTAGCGTTGTTAAACAGTGCTAAACGCATTCAAGAATTAGCGTACCAAACACAACACCGTATTTTAAAAGAATTGAAGCAAGAAGCCCTATTACTAATGGAACACGTACTGAAGCAGACGGGTTATACCGCTTGGCAGAAAGCCCCTACGGCGTTTATGGCAAACCAGTGGGAATCTGCGTTAGAGGCGTTAAAATTAACAGGCAAAGTTACGGTAGTGTTGCATCCGCACCATTTGGAGTTATTACAGAATTTTCATCCCAGCATTGAAGAAGCCTTAGCAGATTGTCATCGGTTTCAATTTCAAACCGATAGCCAATTGGCGTTAGATGCCTGTTATTTGATTAGTTCTGAAGGGTGTTTTGATGTTTCTTTCCCTGCTCACGTTCATTCAGCAATCAATAGCCTAGCCCATGAAGCCCCTACGCCTTCTTGCTTTGTAGCGGTTGATGAGCAGCATCGTACTGACGCCTAATACCAATAGACCTCTTGCATGACTCGATATCTGGGGCATCTTTGTTGTCATTTGCGGTACTCGAATTCTTATGTACTTCTGTGTACACGTCAAAGTCTCCGTTCTTGGTTGCTAACTCAACCTGTTTGCAAGCAAACAACATTCCTAAAATCTGCACCCACCTATCAAGTCATGCAAGAGGTCTAATTAAAGGGGTTGCACAAAGGCTTTTAATAGTGTCATGATTTTGTTTGAAAGAGGCGTATTCTTTCTTAATTCTTGTTCAATAGGGACGCTTATGTTCAACCGTGCAAGAATACCCACTACTAATCCAAGTAAAGCCGAAAGATGTTTAGATTCTTGGGCATCTTGACATAAAGGTAGTACCTTGACTTGTTCTAATACCATGTTCACTATGGTATTGATAAAGCCTTCTGATATATAAGTAACGGTATTGATAGCCGCTTTTTCTGTTACAAATGGTTTGTCCTCTGCTCGTGCCGTTCCAGTTTGTTTTGCCCCAACCCACCGTTGCCGATGAATAGAGCCTAACATTCTAAGAACACCATTCGGAATATCTGGGCAGAATAGAAGTATTCCCTGTTGTATTATTAGGCTTATGTTGCCTATTGCACCCCTTAGTGTTGTGAAAGTTGTTTCGAGTATCTTGGCAATATCCATGGGTAAACTTTGGTATTGTTTCGGGTCATAAAGTTGAGGAAGTGCTTGTTTATAAGCTTGAAAAATCAGTGGCACTAGTCGTTTCCAGTCGTTTAATTTCTTAAGGTCATTAAACTCTATCTTGTTGATGATAAGTTTAAATTGTTCCCTTAACACATTAGAAATATGGGTACTGTTATAAGCGATTAAAGCAGTATGGGCGGAAAACCAAACACTGTAAGCTTGCTTTTCGCCGATTGGTATCACCCTTATTATCTCACGTAGTAGCCAAGAGTGTGCCCAGCCTAAGGGTACAGCCGAACGATCTGCCAGTTCTGTTGCAATGAGGCTTTTTATCTCTGCCTCTGATTTAGTAGTGTTTTCTAGGTGGGATTTCAACAGTTTCCTTAATGCCCAGTATTGAGCTACAATAGCTGAAACCCCTTCTGCTGGCACTAGGGGTATATGCTCCCATAAGCCGAACTCCCTTAGGGGAAGCTTGGCTTCATTGATAGGTGCCGAATTTGCCTGTTGGTTACCTAAAATAACAGAGCTAGCAAACGTTGCTGCTGCTAGTTTGAAGAATCTACGTCTGCTGATGATGCCAGAACGAGGATTATTAGCCCGTATTGATGAACCCCTTGCATTAGAAGGGGTATCTATTGAAAGCATGAGAAAAAGAAGCCTTTAAAGCCATTTAAAAAAACAACACAAAGCAGGTAGTCTAAACAAACCAGTGTTTGCCATTGCTTGATAAAATGACCAATTTAATTTTTGGTTTTAATATTACATCCAGCTACTAAAAGTATATTAAGTTAGTAGAATTATACTTTAGCTTTAAAAAATGGCTTTGTCAATAAAAAAGTTAATACTAGGGTAACGAAATAATATGCGTCCTAATCGAAATGCAAAAATTTAGTTTAATACCCATTCAATCATTAAATAGTGTGTTCTATCATCGATTGTCGCTTCCGTCTTTAGCTGGCTGGTTTGTCAGGGGGTGCCTGTTTGGGCACCCCCCAACACCCCCCGCAAATTCAGGGGTAAACCCCTAAAGACCCCCAAAAAGCCACCCGCCTATGCCACCAGACGGGCATTGACGGCGGGATGTTCTTTTTGCCCCTGCGGTGGACGGA
>JAPLIO010000169.1 GCA_026389055.1 Candidatus Melainabacteria bacterium
AACAGGCACCTCCTGACAAACCAGCCAGCTAAAGACGTAAACGACAATCGATGAAAGCACGCTATTTAATCTGTGAATTGGTATAACACCTAGATGTTAAGGGTATCAATCAAACGGAGAAGATAAGAACGCCCATGAAAGGAAAAAATCCATCAGCAACACCAATACAGAAATCCAAACAGCTGCTTTCATGGCAGCCATTCCCACCGCTCTGCTTCCCCCGCTAGCCTGCAACCCCAACGTGCAAGAAGTAATAGCCATTAATAAGCCGAAAACCAACGTTTTAAACAAGCTCACCCACAATTCCCTAGGCGGTACTAAATTCCAAACAGAATCTAAATAAATGGCGTAATGCAAGCCAATGGTCATTCTAGCAACCACCATGCCCGCCAAAACCGCCCCTAACGTAGCCAACAAATTCAATAATGGCAAACAGTACAAACAAGCCAATAACCGAGGCACCACCAAAAATCGGCTAGCTGAAACCTGCAACACCTTTAACGCACTAACTTGGTTATTCAACGTCATATGGGCTAATTCACTTGCCATAGCCGTACCACATCTGGCACCCACCGCCAATGCCGTAAAAATAGGGGCAATCTCTTTGACTACCGCCAAGCCCACTAATCCGCCAATGTATTGTTCCGTACCTGAATTAGCAAATAGACGGCTCAATTGAAGGGAAAGAACGCCTCCGCCAATGCAACTTAACAGTAACACCATCGGGATAGATTCTACCCCAATTTTGCTCATTTGCGAAACCGTTTCAGCCCACCGAATACGATTTTTACCCACCCAGCCAACGGCTTTTTCCAACACAATAACGCCATTGCCTGTTTGCTTTAATGCTTGTTTTAGCCAACAGGTAATACCGTTTAACATGGTGCGGCAGCCCCTTCACCCTTGAGTGCTTTCAACGTGGCAAGCCGTTGTTCGGGCGAAGCCTTCATTAACTGGCTACCCACTAAACACGCCGAAGCATGAGGTAAATAGCGTTCAATATCAGCCCGATTGCCCATACCAGAAGCGGCAATAATCACGCATTCTTTGGGGATAAGTGGGGCTAATTGAGCTACCGTTTCGGGGTGCAATTCCAACGTGTCTAAATCTCGGTTATTAATTAAAATAACTGATGGATGTACCAATAAGGCTCGCTTCAGTTCCGCTTCGTTTTGTACTTCCACCACGGGGGTTAACCCGTAGGAGCGAATGGTTTCAAACAGGGTAACGTAAGTAATATCATCCAATGCCTTCATTATCAGCAAAACGGCATCTGCTTTGCAAGCAACGGCTACTAGCACTTGATAAGGGTCAATGATGAAATCTTTACACAATACGGGCAGAGACGTTAAGCCTTTAACTTGTTCGAGTAAATCGAAGCTTCCGCCGAAGAACGTAGCATCTGTCAACACGGAAATAGCACTGGCTACTTGGGTATAATCTGCAATAATGGCAGGCACATTGGGGGCGGATTGTAGCACACCCAGCGAGGGCGATTTCGGTTTGAGTTCGCAAATAAGGTGAACGCCGCCTTGGGGGTTTTCAGCCCGAAGGGCAATTTCAAAGGCGTGCGGTGTTTCCGTGTTGACTGTAGCTTTTTCCAACCAATAGGTGAAGGGGTATTCTGTTTGCCATTCACCTATTTCTAATCGTTTTTGGGCGATGATGGTTTGCAAAACAGAGGGTTGTTTTTCGGGGTGCATGGCAGAAACTAAGGCTTTCACTGTGAAATAAAACTTGATACCCTTAGTTTACCATAAAGTGCTTTTAACTGTAGAGTGCTTCCGATATAATGAAACTCATCTTTGTTAGTGTGCTGTAAGAAAGACTTTGTCATTATGAAAAATTCGCTGAAATTAGCCGTATTAGGTTCTGGTTACGTTGCCAACGTAACAGGGGCGTGCTTCGCTTCCATGGGCTTTAAAGTAACCTGTGCTGGGCTGGAATCAGACCGCATGGAAAGCCTCCAAAAAGGCGAAGTGCCCTTCTTTGAAGAAGGGCTTGAAGCCATCGTCAAATCTGAACTAGCCAACGGCATGCTAACCTACACCACGGATGTTGCCGCCGCATGTAAAGAAGCCAACGTTATCTTTTTAAGCATTTCCGCCCCGCCATTACCTGATGGTCAACCTGATTTAGGGCCCATTAACCAAATACTCAAAGCCATGGCACCCGGCTTTGAAACAGGTTATAAATTAGTAGTACAACGAAGCAATTTACCCGTAGAATCTGGTGCTTGGCTGAAAAGCGAACTGGTAAAATTACTACCTGAAGGTAGCACTTGTGAAGTGGATATCGCCGCTGTGCCTCAGTTCTTACGAGAAGGGCAATCCGTCCACGATTTTTTCAACCCCGACAGGCTGATAATCGGCACAAACACCCAAAAAGCCAAAGACCTTTTGCTGGAACTCTATTCGGGTATTTCCGCCCCCATGCTAATGACAGATGTCATTACCGCCGAGCTCATTAAACACGCCACCAACGCCTATTTAGCCATGAAAATTTCATTTATCAATTCAATTGCTCAAATTAGCGAAAAAGTGGGTTCAGATATTGGCTTGGTAGCCAAAGGCTTGGGGATGGATAAGCGGATTTCTCCGCATTTTTTGAATGCTGGCTTGGGTTATGGTGGTATTTTCTTACCCCGAGATGTCATTTCGCTCGGGCATTTAGCAACAAAATACCATATGAGCTTTGATTTACTGAAAGCCACAGAAACGGTCAATCGGTATCAACGCATTCGCTTTATTGAACGCATTTCTGAAGCGTGCGGTGGGCAATTGGCAGGTAAAACCATTGCTATTTGGGGCTTGGCATATCGTCCGAATACGGACGACATGCGGGATTGCCCATCGACCCAAATTATTTGGGGCTTGCAAAACCGAGGAGCCACCATCCGTGCTTACGACCCTATCGCCATGGGGGCAGCCAAAGAAAAGGTGCGTCGGGTGAAATTTGCCAGTTCAATCTACGAAGCGGCTGAAGGGGCGGATGTAATTGCTATTTTAACCGAATGGCCCGAATTTGCTCAGTTGAATTTTAGCCAATTGAAAGAAGCAACCACTTGCAGGCTGGTAGTAGATGGTAGAAACCTATTTGCCCCTGTAAGAATGGCAGAACAAGGCTTTACGTATCACTCCGTCGGTAGAGCAGTTGCCCTACCAAACCAACAAAAATAATTTAGAGGACTTTTCTTTCAATGATTACAAAAGAAATCACGCTTATTTCATGGAACGTTAACGGTATTCGGGCAGCGTATAAAAAAGGCTTTTTGGATTGGCTAGAAGCCACTCAGCCCGATATTTTGTGCCTGCAAGAAACGAAAATCCATGCTCATCAGCTAACGGCGGAAATGGTAACGCCTCCGCACGGGTATCACACGTTTTACAGCCATGCTGAAAGGGCTGGCTACAGTGGCACCGCCATTTGGAGCAAAGAAAAACCTATTAGCGTCAGCGAAGGCTTTGGGTTTCCTGAATTTGATAGCGAAGGGCGTACGGTTGTTGCCGAATTTAAAGAGTTTATTCTGTACGGCACCTATTACCCCAACGGCGGAAACGCTACGAAAGATAGACTAACCTACAAGCACAACTTTTATGATGCCTTTTTGAATCAGCATTTGAAGCCCTTGGTAGCCAGCGGAAAGCCAGTGATTTTAACGGGCGACTTCAACACCGCTCACTTCCCGATTGATTTGGCTAGACCCAAGGAAAATGAAAAGAAATCTGGCTTTATGTCTGAAGAGCGAGTTTGGCTAGATAAATTGGTTGAAATGGGCTTTGTAGATACGTTTCGGGCGTTACACCCTGATGAAGCTGACCGCTATAGCTGGTGGGATATGCAAACCCGTGCCAGAGACCGCAACGTGGGTTGGCGGATTGATTACTTTTTTGCGACGCAAAATTTAATGCCCTTTGTGATAGATGCCGATATCCACGACCAAACCTTAGGTTCAGACCACGCCCCCTGCGTGTTGAAATTAGCGTTTTAGTCAAACTATCTTCGGCATTTTTATTACTCAAACACGGTTTCTTCGCCACGCTGGCTAAGGGGGGTGTAGATCGGGTTGTTATTGCCCATATGTAACTGGGCTTGCCAAGGGGCTAATAAATCCGCACAAACGCCCACCATGGCAATTTTATTGGCTTCCGCAAAGCGTTTCATCGCTGGGAAATCCAAATAAATAGTCGCATTGGCTTCAGTGGCTAAGACGGTCAACCCCGCTTTTTTCATCGTCCGCAACGTCCGTAAACCCACTGCTGGTACGTCAAAGCGGTCATCCTGCTGAGGTTTGGCGGTTTTAACCACTGTGCCGCCTCGTTTTTTAGCCAGTTCGCCCGCTCGGTGTAAACAAGCATCTGTCCCTTCAATAGCTTCCACGGCTAAAATCATGGTTTCATGCACCACCACGGTTTGCCCAACATCTAGCTGCCCCATCGTTTTTGCCAACGAAAAGCCGTAAGCCATATCCAGCCACTGGGCATCTTTCAACGGGGTGGAAGGGTCTGTTAGCAAGCCTGTTTCGGGCTTTAACAACGCCTTCATAAACCGAGTTTGAGGCAACACCGCAAAGCCTTCGGCTTCAATGCTGGCTAGAATGCCCAGCGTTAGCCCATCGTCGTTTTTTTGCGGAATTCGGCTTAAAATTTGCAAGGCTTCGCCATCAAACCGTAAATTGGTGAACAACAACCATTTGTTGAATTTTCCCGCAAAGGTAACGTGGCTAACGTTTTTAGACCGTAGCAATGCTTTGGTGCTTGTCCACAAACCGGGGTAAAATCGATGAACCTCAAACCCCGCTTGTTCAAACGCCCATTGGTTTTTTAGCGTAAGCGATAAGATGATAACTTGAAACCCTTGAGCCACGGCTTCTTTAGCTACCAGTAAGGGCAATTCGCCTTCACCTGCCATAATGGCAAGTGTTCCAGTTGTAGAAGGTAAAGTGCACATGGTAACAATCTTTCAATGGTTAAGCGGGCATTAACGCCGAAACGGTTAACCCCATTGTTTCAGGTAAACCAAACAACGCATTCATATTATGAACCGCTTGCCCAGCAGCCCCCTTCATTAAGTTATCAATCACGCTAGTGAGGATAATTCGGTTGGTACGAGGGTCTATAGCCCAGCCAATATCGCAAAAATTTGTGCCTTTCACCCACTTGGTTTCGGGTGTTTCGCCTTCTGCACACAACCGTACAAACGGAGCCTTGGCATAACAGGCTTGATAAACAGAGTGAATCGCTTGCCAATTAGTGGTTGAATTCGTTAACGTGGCGGTGGTTGTAACGTGCATACCTCGGTTGAGCGGCACCAGATGCGGGGTAAAGCTGATAGCCGTTTCTGCCCCACCAAATAAGGCTAAGCCCTGTTCAATTTCGGGCGTATGCCGATGGTTGGCTACTTTGTAAGCCTTCATACTGCCTTCGGTTTCACAAAAATGCGTCCCTAAAGCTAAGCCTCTACCCGCCCCTGAAACGCCCGATTGAGCATTGACTACGATGCTTTTAGGGTCTATCAATCCCACTTTTACTAGGGGGATTAGGGGTAATAAAGTGCAAGTGGGGTAACACCCAGGGTTTGCAACCAGTTGAGCAGAAGATAATCGCTCCGTTTGCCATTCTGTTAACCCATAAACGGCGGTGTTAAGTAGGCTTGGCACGGGATGCTCTTCTGCGTACCAGTGGGCGTAAGTTTCGGGGTTTTGTAACCGAAAATCTGCTCCGCAATCAATCACCTTGGTGGTTTTAAGCAAGATTTCAGAAACATGGTGTGCCGCCAAGCCATGAGGCAGAGCAAAAAATAGCACATCAACAGGGGTTTGGGCAATGGTAGCTTGCCAAGCATCATCTGCAATGCAGGGGGTGTCTACTAATCCACGAAAAGCGGGGTAGATGCTTGAAAAGGCTTGCCCTGAGTAAGATTTTGAGCTTAAAAACATTAGCGTTACGGCGGGATGTTGATGTAGTAGGCGAACCAATTCTTGCCCAACATAGCCTGTTGAACCCACAATACCTACCTTAATCCGAGGAAAATCAATCATAAAAACAAGCCTTTACAAATAACCCAGCGGATTGACAGGACGACCGTTGACCCGAACTTCAAAGTGAAGGTGAGCCCCTGTGGAATAACCCGTAGACCCAACTGCACCAACTCTTTCGCCTTTGTTGACGAACGTGCCAGTGCCAACGCTAATGCGAGACATATGCCCGTACAAGGTGGAAAGTCCGTTTTTGTGGGCAATAACAACCGCTTTACCGTAGCCACCGTACCAACCTGCAAACACCACTTTACCGCCATCTGCTGCGGCAATGGGGGTGCCATTGGGGCGGGAAATATCAATACCTGTATGGCGTTTAACCGTGCCAAAAATAGGGTGCCTGCGGTACCCAAAGCCCGAAGTCATTCGACCCGAAAGGGGCCACATAAACCGTCCCGTGGATTTTTTAATCACTTCAGGCGAAGCACTGGCTGCCACTTGCAACCGAGCAATCATGCCACTGAGTTGTTGAGATTGTACGTA
Source organism: Candidatus Melainabacteria bacterium (assembly GCA_026389055.1). GTDB lineage: Bacteria > Cyanobacteriota > Vampirovibrionia > Vampirovibrionales > JAJTHC01 > JACEUU01. The sequence goes on from JAPLIO010000169.1 coordinate 6,521, forward strand.
CAATTGGTCTTCTAATTGCCCATAATACTTGGCATCGTTTAAGTATTTATCTTTGAGTTGTGCTTCTTCTTTGAGCTGAACACTCAACTGCCCTTGCAACGATTGTATTTGTCCAATGGTACTTTGTGCTAACTGGCGTTGGGCTTCAAGCCGATGCTTCTGGGCATTTAACGTTTGTGTTTTGGCTTTTAGTTCTTGTAGTAGGTTTTTATCTTGTTTCAATACGCGTTGTTGATAATAGGCTCTATCAATCCAATCTATCAGGCTTTCGCTTTGAATAAGCAGTTGCAAAAAGCCTTCGTTTTCGCCCATATACAGGCTACGCATCCGTTTGCCTGCTTGGGTTGAAAGCCGAGCTGTTTCGCCAACAGAAATATCGAGCTGTTTTTTCAAACCCCCAATGGTTTGGTTTGCTTGCCCGTAAACGCCTTGAAAGTAGCCTAATTTCCGTTCGGTGCGAGACAAATCTATTTGCGTTTCTACCAGTTTTGATTCGTGATATTTGGCTTTTTTGAGGTTTTCAACTCGTTTGAGTTTAAACCGTTTACGTCGTAAATCCAACTGGCGTTTTTTGAGTCGGAGTGCTTCTTTTGAGACAATAGGTTCTTCTTCTTCTGCATGGCAAACAATCCCTTGGGGATTAAAAAACCAGCCTGTTTCAAGCACTTGCAAAGGCATCAAGCTGATGAAGACTATCGTATAAAAGGCTAGCAATGTGGGTTTTAATTGACGCAATAGTGCAAAAATCACAGAGGCAACTTTCAAACAAATCAGGTAAAAACAGTTTCATCATATCATCAACACGGTTTAAAAAAAGTCTTTTTGTTTTAAAGAAAACAACGGAAATAATCGCTGGTATTTTGGGTCTGTTTGTTTGATAATGGTGGTATAATTTTTGTTTTGCCTGTTTTTAAATTAGATGGGAATGCACCCCGTTATGCCACTAGTAACAAACTTATCCCCCAACGCCTATTTATTAGAAGTGGGTTGCGAAGAACTGCCACCCTCGTTTTTACTCGGGGTAGAATCTGCTTTAAAAGAGCTTGTAGAAAAAGCACTACAAGAAAAATCAATCCAGTTTGATGCCATTCGTGTGGAGCATACGCCAAGAAGAATGGTGTTGCTGGTAACAGGTCTGCCCGAAGAAACCGCTGCTTCTGTGGTTGAAACCAAAGGGCCTTCGCTTAAATTAGCCGTGGATGCCACTGGGGCTTTAACCCCTGTAGGGCAAGGGTTCCTCAAGAAAAATAATGTGTCTCAAGCAGACTGTGGCACCGTTACGTTGGGTTCAGAAACTTATTGGCTGTTGAAAACTACGGTCGCTGGGCAGGCGGTGAAAAGTTTAATTGCTCCATTGGTTTTGGGGTGCGTTATGAATTTGCAAGGGGCAAGGTTCATGCGGTGGGCACACAACACCAAAACATTCCCACGCCCTATTCGGTGGTTACTTTCGTTATGGAACGACGAATTACTACCTGCTTCATTGGATTTAGGAGCGGAAACGCTCGTTTCTGGTGGCGTTACGCACGGGCATCGGGTTTTGGGGCAGGCAACTGTTGCCGTTTCAGGCATTGCGGATTATTTCAATGCCCTACCCGAACAAGGCAAAGTAATTGTTTCCGTTGAACAACGCAAACAAACCATTATAGATGCCCTGCACGCCCAAGCTAAGGCATTTGGTGGCACCGTGGTGATTGACCCTGAATTGTTGGATTATGTAAGCGTGATTGTGGAAGCCCCCGCTGTGGTGGTAGGTTCGTTTAATGAGAGCTTTTTAGCGATACCTCGCCCTGTTTTAATTACCGTGATGAAGGCACATCAACGGTATTTCCCTTTAGTAAATGCCACAACGGGTGAATTGCTCCCCAATTTCTTGTGCGTTATTAATGCAGATCCTGCCTTTGGTGCCAACATGGTAGCGGGCAATCAGCGGGTATTACAGGCTCGGTTTCAGGATGCCCAGTTTTTCTTTGAAGAAGACACCAAAGAACCGCTTGAAGCGAAATTGCCGAAACTGGCAGGCGTTACCTTCCAAAAAGGATTGGGTACGTTGTTAGATAAAACCGAACGGCTAAAGCAGTTGATGCCGATAATGCAACAAGCCTTAGGGTATGAATCGGCGTTGTTGCCTGATTTGGCAACCGTCGCGAGCTTGAGCAAGACGGATTTGGTAACTCAAATGGTGTTTGAATTAACCGAATTGCAAGGCGAAGTGGGCTACCACTACGGGTTAAAGCAAGGCTTGAAAAAAGAAGTGGCTATTGCTCTGTTTGAACAGTATTTGCCTCGTTTTCAGGGCGATGAATTGCCCGCACACGCTACAGGCATTGCCCTTAGTTTGGCGGATAAATTAGATACGTTGGTTGCCCTGTTTAGTCAAACGAAAACGAAATTGCCAACAGGCTCTAAAGACCCGCTGGGGTTGCGTCGGTTGGTGAATGGTGTGTTGCTTACCATGTTAGCCCATCAGCTACCTCTCAATTTAAAAACCCTTTGTTACCAAGTGTACGGGGTACTGGGTGTATTAGCCCAAGAATCATTTGAAACAACGTGGCAATTGATTGAAACGTTCATGTTGCAACGGTTAAAAACAATCGTGCTCCAAGAAAAAGCCATTCGGTTTGATGTGCTTGAAGCCGTTTTGGCTACCGTTGCTCCGCTGGAAAATTTGACCCTTGCTGTTGAAAAAGCCGAAACATTAAACGCCTTAGTGCTGGATGAGACTCAAGCAGATCGCTTAAAAGCCTTGGTTGAACCCGCCAAGCGGATTGATAAAATGCTGGGCGAAAAATGGATTCAATCTGCCAGCGTAGCAGAAATTAGTGAAGCCAATTGGGTGCATGAAGCGGAAAAAGCCCTGTTCGCCCAAACCTCGTTGGTTTTAGCCGAAAAAGCCCCGACGGAAAGTCTTGCCCCTGCGGTGGAAGCCTTTTTTGAATCCGTTATGGTTAACGATGAAAACCCGACCATTCGTCAAAACAGATATACGTTATTGAGTATTTTACATACCCATTATTGCCAAAAATATGGAAAATTAAGCCTATTACAAGGCTAGTTTCCGTTAAAGAAAAAGGTTGTTTTAAATGATGATGATGTCTCAAATTGAATTTAATCAAGTAAGCAAACGCTACGGAGCCGTTGAAGCCCTTCGGAATGTTTCTTTTTTGATTGAACCCGGTGATTTCTGCTTCTTGGTTGGGGCTTCAGGGGCGGGAAAATCCACCATTTTGAAGCTAATCTATCGAGAAGAAAGTGCCTCAGAAGGCGAAGTATTGTTAGATGGGGTGAATTTAGCCTCGTTATCTACCCGAAAAGTACCTCTGTTACGCCGTGGTATGGGGATTATCTTTCAAGATTTCAAATTATTGCCTAGGCAAACTGCTTTTGATAACGTTGCCTATGTGCTTCGGGCATTAGGCATGCCCCCTGCCGAAGTGCGTCGGCGAGTAATTGGTGCCTTAAAAGTGGTTGGTTTGTTAGATAAAGTGGATGCCGTACCCGAAGAACTTTCAGGGGGCGAACAACAGCGGGTTGGTATAGCCAGAGCCATTGTCAACGGACCTCGGTTAGTGATTGCCGATGAACCGACAGGGAATTTAGACCCCCAAAGTTCCGTGGAAATTATGGCGTTATTAGAACAAATTAATCAACGGGGCACCACTATTTTGATTTCTACCCATAACCTAGCTATTGTTGAACAAATGCACAAACGCGTCATTGCTATTGCCGATGGGCAATTGGTGGCTGATGGTATTTTGAATAATCTACCCAGCGAAGCCACCATTATGGCAAATTATAATTTAGGTACCTAACGCACAATTAAGGCGTTCAACTTATCATAACAAACAGGAAATAGGCTATGTCAAACGTTGTTCAAACAACTTTCGCCAATATGATACTAGAAGCACTTCGGGATGTAAGAATTGCCCAACGAGTTATGTTGGAAACTATCGGTGGGTTTAATCGTACAGGCTGGATGAACGTACTGATTGTGATTACCATGGCATCCATTCTGACTATTTTTGGGTCGTTATTTCTGTTGGTGGAACAATCTAAAACCTTCGTTTCAACCTTGGGTACCAATATGGAAATGTCGGTTTACCTGAAAGATTCAGCCGATATTAACGACGTGCAGGAAGACTTAGACGCATTGCCCCAAGTGGCTTCTATTTCCGTGGTTACCAAACAAGAAGCGTGGGAAAAAATGCGGAGTTCCTACCCCGATTTTCCTGAAATTCAAAATCCACTGCCCAATACCATTCATATTCAGCCCACCAGCCCCGCCGAAGTACCTGCGTTGAAGCAAGGGCTAGCCACCGTTGAAGGCATTCAAGCGGTGAAATATCCGTTTGAAGTGCTCAAAAAAATCCAAGCCATCGCCAAAGGATTATCCATTTTTGGGTCGTTTTTTACGGCATTCTTGGGGTTGTTGACGTTGTTTATTATTTCAAACACGCTTAGTTTGCTCATTCAAGCCCGTGGCAGAGAAATTGAAATTCTGCGGATGATGGGCATTGCCAACTGGTATATTCGGTTACCGTTTTTGTTTCAGGGCATTCTTTACGGATTATTGGGGGCGTTTATCGCCTATTTTCCCGTTTCATTCGTTGAAAATTATAGTTTACAAGCGTTTTCGTTTTTCCACTTAGCCAGCAATACGCATCATTTAGCCTTGGCAATGGCATTGATGATTGGCATAGGTACATTGGTTGGGGGAAGTGGAGCGATTGTATCTATGCGAAGATACCTAAAGATATAGGTATAAGCTGGGGTTGATAGGAATCAATAATCGCATGGTTAGTGAATTACAATCAGCACAAGCGTCTGCTTCAACGGTATTATTAACGCCCATTGTTTCGGTTTATGAGGCTTCAACAGCCACTCAATTAAAACGAAAAGCGACTGAACTACTGACTAAATCAACCCATAATGTGATTTTGAATTTATCTAAAGTCAACCATATGGATTCTTTTGGATTGGCTAGTATTCTTTCTATTTTAAAAGCTTGTAAGGAATTGGGTGGCACATTGGTGTTACTCAATCCCAATTCAACCGTGTTGCAATTGATTCAATTGACACGTTTAACCACGATTCTTTCCGTGGTTGAAACCCAAGAAGAAGCCTTGGCTTTGTTACAGTAAGGGTGTATCTTGGTTTCGAGTGCTATTCGCTCAATTTCCAATAGCAATAGCGAAAATTTTAACCAATCAAGCCTTCCGTTTTTTCGGGAGGCTTGATTTTTGGGCTATTTCCATCATAATGAAAGAACTAGATTTTTATGTATTTCGTGGGGGTATCGCTCAGTTGGTAGAGCGATAGCATCGCACGCTATAGGTCGGGCGGTTCGAGCCCCCCTGCCTCCACTTTTTTCTCTCTATTTATTAAGGCTTACTGTTTTTTAGTTTCTTCTGTCGTTTCATTTTTCATCACTATTTCGTTTAGGGTGTCTGCTTTTTTCGCAGCACAAATAATGACGTACAAGAATAACCCTACTGGCAATAGCAGTAGAAAAAAAGGAATTAACAGCGAATAAAACATAATAAATAAGCCCCCTTTAGGCAAAAAGATAGGATACTTTAGTGTATTGAGTCATAAATTATTTCGACTATAACAGACACTTGTCGGTCTGTCAATTGTGTTTTCATTGGGTTGTAATACAAATATGTCGATTCTTAAAACCTTCTTACAACAGAAAATGAAACAAGCAGGGTTATCTGCCTATGCTGTGGTAAAAGCCAGCGGTATACCTGAAATGAGCTTACGGCGTTTTCTTATGGGTACACGGCCTGCTTCTGATACGGTTTTAGATGGGTTAGCCCAGGTAACGGCACTCGGCTTAACAAGAGATGAATGGTATGCTTTACGGTTGTTAGATGAGTATTCGCCCCTAGTAATTTATAAAGCAATGGAATTCTTGCTCAATCCGTTGTTATACCAATTGAAAGATTAAATAGCGTAAAATCATGATTCGGGATGCCACGGGGGGCATCCCCTACGAAGAGAGAATTATCAGATTACTGTAGGGGCGAACCTTTGTGGTCGCCCGCCCAAGATGCAAACCCAAACACGCTATTTAATCTTTTAATTGGCATTATTACATGGCGAAGCATAATACCCAAAGAAAACCCTGCCTTTTACAGAAAGTGATGCGTCTAAAATAAGCTTGAAACCCCAGTTTGTTTCCAGCATAATGAGGGGTACTTGTTGGATATGCCATTTCTCTACTAATTCAGAAAGCTCACTCATCTTTATGTGCGGAATTGTTGGTTATTTAGGCAAAAGAGCCTTGCTTCCCTTATTAGTTCAAAGTCTTCGTCAATTGGAATATCGTGGATACGATTCCGCTGGCATTTCTTGGTTTGATTCACAAACCAGCCAACTAAAAACCGTGAAAGCCACGGGAAAACTTCAAAATTTAGCCAATGCATTACCCCCTGAGCTGATGCAGGAAACCGATGCGACCCATCCCACACTGCAATTGGGTATTGGGCATATTCGGTGGGCAACTCACGGCACGCCAACGTTAGATAATGCCCATCCGCACCATAGCCAAAATGGCGAAATTGTGTTGGTGCATAACGGCATTATCGAAAATTTTGCCTCTATTAAAGAAGATTTACAGGGCAAAGGCTATGTTTTTCGCTCCGAAACCGATACGGAAAGCATTGTTCATTTGCTGGAAGAAACGGTCAAACAATCGGCGGAAAACACCCCGTTTGTTGAAATTCTTCGACAAACGAAACAGCAACTGACTGGGGCTTATGCCTTAACAGTCATGTACCAAGGGTCTCCTGAACGCCTGTTTGCCACCCGTCAACAAGCCCCGCTGGTTGTGGGCATTGGCTTAAATAACGACGAATTTTGGGTTGCTAGCGATGTCGTTGCCTTGGTTGCCTACACCAATCGGGTGTTATATTTAGAAGATGGTCAGCTGGTGGAACTTTCCCCCGAAGGCTTAAAATTGTACGATGCCAATGGGCAAGAGATTGCTCCTCGGGTTGAAACCATTGTTACGGGGCCTTTAACCATTGATAAAAAGGGCTACAAGCACTTTATGCTGAAAGAAATTTACGAACAACCCGATGTGGTTCGTAACGCCCTAAGCGGACGCCTTTCCAGTGTAGATGCCCCAATTGCCCTTCAAAACGACGCACCTTATCGGTCTCAACAACATGGCGATGAATCACCCAAAACGCTTGAAGCCTTGGTTGCGGATTTGGATAGATTGGTCATTATTGGGTGTGGTACGTCTTATAATGCGGGCTTGGTGGCGAAATATTTTATTGAACAGTTGGTTCGGGTGCCTGTAGAAGTTGAAGCTGCGGGTGAATATCGGTATCGCCAGCCTGTGTTAACGCCTAATACGTTGGTCGTGGCTATTTCTCAATCGGGCGAAACGGCAGATACGTTGGAAGCTATTCGGCAAGCCAAAGGGTTTGGGGCTAGAACGATTGCCTTAACCAATCGGCCTGATAGCAGTATGGCTCGGGAAGTGGATGCGGTGATTGACGTGCGGGCAGGCGTAGAAGTGAGCGTTTGTGCGACGAAAAGTTTTGTGGCTCAATTGGTGGCATTACAATTGCTAGGCATTTTTATGTTGGAACGTAAAACTCCTGCTAACCCTGTTCAATTAGCCTTATTACCTGCGTTGAAACAAGCCTTGTTACGCATTCCCGTTCAAATGGAAGCCTTACTTTCTGATGTGGATGCCTATCATAAGTTAGCCAAAAAATATGCCGCTTATCCTAGCTTTTTATTCGTGGCAAGGGGTATTAACTTCCCTGTGGCAATGGAAGGGGCGTTGAAGCTGAAAGAAATTTCGTATATCCACGCTGAAGGGTATTCGGGTGCGGAATTGAAACACGGCCCAATCGCCTTGTTAGATGAAAAAATGCCTGTTTTAACCTTGCTGGCTGGTGGTAGCGTGTTTGATAAAATGCTATCGAACTGTCAAGAAGCTCGGGCGAGAGAAGCCCAAGTGATTGCCCTAACCAACGAGCCTATTCCTGAAGGCTACGCCGATACGTTTATGGATGTGATTACTTACCCTGCCTGCGATGAGTTGCTTTCGCCCCTGCTGAGTGCCATTCCGTTGCAGTTACTTTCTTACTATATTGCAGAACATTTGGGTAAAGATGTAGACCAGCCTCGGAATTTAGCGAAAAGTGTAACGGTGGAATAAGGGAAAATGCCGTCTGCTGTTGCTACGCTAATAGAAACTCAATCGCTTGAAGTTGCGGTTGCGGCTGATAAGGCGTTGGATGTTGACAGTCTTGAGCAGGCGATTTTGGCTCAGTTTCCTGTTCAAACGCAGTTGCTACGCTGGGCGATTGTTGCCAAGCTGGAGCCTGCTTCGGTGGATAATCAGCCAATTTTCTATCAAATTGAAGCCACGATTGGGCATATAGAGTAGTTTCAGCAATTGTTCCACGACCCTACAAAGTAAGGCGAAGGACAATTAAACGGTGAATCGGTATAAGAATTGGGCGTTTAGATTTTGTGTCAGGTGTGAAGTCGTTTGCGTGAAACTGCTTTCTACCGCTATCAATTTATACTATAATGAAAGTTAGTAAAACCTACCCTCCCCTGCTGAAAGTGATTGATTAACTTCGTGCTAGCCACCACTACCCAAATAAAGACCTTTGAACTTTGCCCGATGGAAGCTTCACATTTACCTGCTATTATGCCTATTGAGGCGGTTGCTTTTGGTAAGTTTCATTGGAGTACGGAAGCCTTCACCAATGAAATGGCTAATCCGCAAGCCCATTACTGTACCTTGTTGGAAACGACAGCAGACGGTATTCAAACGATTATTGGCTATGGCGGGTGCTGGGTTGTGTGCAACGAAGGGCACATCACCACGCTAGCCGTAAACCCTGCCTACAAAGGGCAATCGTTAGGGGAACTACTGGTTACCCATCTATACGGAATAGCCATTCAACAAGAAGCCCATTGGCTAACACTTGAAGTGCGAGGCAGTAATATTACGGCTCAAAATCTTTATTATAAATATGGGTTTCGGTTGGCAGGTAGAAGACCCCGATACTACCAAGATAACCACGAAGATGCCCTACTGCTAACCACACCTGAATTGGCAAATCCTCAGCAACAGCAGGTGTTTCAAGCCCAATGGCAGGTATTGCAAGAACGCTTTCATCAAAAAAATAGCTTGTTAATAGGGCATTCGTTATTACCAACGCCCTTATCTTTTGAAACAGAGGGAATCATTTGATGAAGAAAAAGAAAAAACGCCATGGGGTTACTGCTCATCAGCAAGTAAAAACTAGGGCAATGGCTCATCGGTTTGCGGTAAAGAAGAAAAAAATTGTAACCGCTTCGGTAGATGACTTATTGAACGCTCCACTGAATGAACCCAGTAAAACCGTGTGGGAAAAAACGCAACAACACCCGCTATGGAATGGCTTTTCTTTATGGGTACTGCTTTTAGCAGGGTTTGTCTTGTTTTTAGGGTCGATGGTGTTTTTACCTGTTAGTAATTGGGCAATAGGGGTGTTGCAACAGTACCCCAATGCGTCATTATTTACACCGCCCCTCCAAGTGGGCTATTGCCTGCAATTTCCGTTATTTGTGTTGTTGGTTGCGTGGTTAGGGCCTCGGTTGGGAAGCCTCTTTTTGTTTAGCTATTTGTTGATTGGCTTGGTGGGGGTGCCGTTATTCTCAGGTGGGGGTGGGTGGCAGTACGTACTAAAACCAACCTTCGGTTATTGGTTGGGTGCGTTAATTGTATTGCCTTGGATGGTGCAACAAGGGCAATTACTGTTATTGCGTGGTGGGAACTTACCCCAATGGAAAGTGGTATTAAATGCTAGTTTATTAGCCATTAACACGGTATTGCTAATGCACACGCTGGGGTTACTTTATTTGGTGATGTTAGGGTTGTGTGGGCAGTTTCCGTGGGAACATGTACGAGAAGTAGCGGTATTTTATTCGTTGGTTAGCTTACCCTATGATTGTTTGGGGGCGTTGGTGGCTTTGGCGTTAGCACGATACCTTCGGTTTGGTACGGCGTTATTTCTTTACATCTAGTTTATACAAAGGTTTATTAGCCCTCTTGCATGACTCGATAGGTGGGTGCAGATTCTAGGAATGTTGTTTGCCCTACAAACAGGTTGCTTTAGCAACCAAGAACGCAGAATTTGAGGTGTACATAGAAGTACATAAGAATTCGAGTACCGCAAATGACAACGAAGATGCCCCAGATATTGAGTCATGCAAGAGGTCTATTATCTATCGCCTTGTTTGTAGCCTTTTTCTAGTAACCAATAAAGTACCGTCAATTGTTTTAATTCTGCCAAACTTTCAGAAGCTACCCGCAACTTAGCATCTAAATAAACAGCTTCTTCATTTATATTTACTGCTGTGGGTCGAAAGGTAGCCCCAATGGATTCGTTTGCCTGCCAAAATGCCAAGGCATCATCTAAATTCGCCACCGCTTGTTCCATTAGCTGATACGTTTTATAGGTAACATCTTCAGGTTTCAATACCCCTGCTAATTGCTGATGCAACAACCTAGCCCACAATACTTGGGAAGAAAACCACTGCAAGTTCAGGCTTTTCTGCTTGGTTAGTCCTTCATTCATTACCGTTTCAACCGAGGCTAAATGGTTGAGCAAGGGCATCATCCGCTTCCAAAATAAGGCGTAAGCTCGTTGGGCGGATTGGCTCACTCTACCTGTTGTCTCTTGTAATTGATCTTTCTGTTCAAAGGGGAAAGGAGGCGTAATCGTCTTTGAGGCTTTAACTTTTTCTAGTTCATGGTACAACCCCTCATCCGTGGGTGTGGCTGCGAAGGTTAATAAGCTACCGCTTATGACCATCAGGAGATAACAAGCCAAAGCGAAAGCAGTTAGGCGGTACGTTTGTTGAAATGAATCTGTTAGTGGTATGAAGGGGCGTTGAATCATGGCGTCATTTTTCCTTTTGAGGATATTATAGCTGGTTTAATGGCTACAAGCTAGTAACCGATAACCCTAAAAAGAACCGAAAAAGCCACAACCAAAACCACTGCCCTTCAAATTGAGATAAAAACCGAGGTTGATGTGCCGTGTAATATCGTTCTACAAGCCTAATGGCAGATTTTACAGAGGCTTCATCCACGGCTTCTTGTCCTCCTAACACCGCAAAAACCCGCCCATACCATTGCACTAAAAACCAAGCCACCCCAGCTTGTAACCAGAGTTCCACCCAAGCACCCCCATAGCCTAAGGGCAACCGACGGTTTAACACCTGAAATAAGAAAGCCTTCACTTGCAAGTGTTCCGAAGGTGGAAGCCCTAAAACCTGATTCACAGAGACTTCACTAGCAACCCCCAACACGTTATCATCGGCATAACGCCCCTTAAAAATAAACCGAACCACATCAAACATCCCATAAGGCATGCGTAAAAATTTAGCCAACACCCAACGGTGAAACAACATTCCTAAAAGCCCATGCCCCTTTGATTTTTGACGATTAAACCGTAACACACAAGCCAATAAGTCGTCTTTATTCCAAGCCGTTTGAAAGGGGCTCATCATCACTGTAAAAGCCAATGCCAAAGCACACCAAACCGAAATAGCATCATCCTGAAAAGCGGGTTTAATAAGAGAAAGCCGATGGTCTAAAACCGCCCAAGGCATGGGTTTTACCCACTTGAAGGGGTAAGACCATCGGGCAACCGAAGGACACCAATCAACCCCTTTCGGGTAAAACGGCGAAACCGCTTGTGGTGCTTGTGAAGCTGCTTCAAGCCCCGTGATTTCTACTTCGCTAGGGGCAGGCACTTCCCACTGTAATAAATGGGTATTCACCATCTCTGAACAAGCAAATGAGCCATCCGTAAAGGAGGGATTGCCCGTGGTTTCAAGGGTAAAACTTGCAAACGGAAAGCGTTGACAATCCAACGGTTTCGCTGCTGCTCCCAGTTCTTTATGAATGAGGCACCCGATGGTTTCTTCCCAAAAAACGCACCGTTGGTCTGGCGTTAAAGGCAGATAGTAGCCCCAATTCAACAAGGGTTCAAACGCCAAAGCCAAAGATTGAAGTCGTTTTTGAACCCAAGGTAAAACCAGTAAAGCCTCTGCTCGGGGTTTATCAATCGCAATTTGCCAAGTGCTACAGCAATTGCCACACCCACTACAACTAAATGATGGCTTTGTCATTTTATTTAAAAACCATTACGTTTTCGGCTTACTGGTTAGCCGTTGTTCCAAGGCTTCCACAGCAGGGGTGCCTGTTAGTAAGCTTAACCGTTGCTTGGTACGAGTATAAGCTTGTTTTGTCATCTGAATTTCTTGCTGTTGTTGGGTTAAAAACGATTCCAATAACGGTAGAAAGTAAGGGCTAGCCCCTGTATTGGTTGTACTTAACGCCTGCAATGCTTTGCGTTGTTGCTCAAAGGTCATCCGAAAGCGTTGATATAAAATATCTGCCAGTGTTAAACTTTCCCGCTGAAATTGAAACTCATAATAGGCTTCTAGCAGTTGGCTTTGTAATGCTTCCACGGCTTTGGCTAAAATCACCATATCCGCATCTGTTACCGCTTTTTGGTTGGGGTTCATGGGGCTTAACGCTTCTGAAGCCACCGCACTAGAAATTAACCCAATGGGGCTACCTGTTAGTAACGTGCCTGCCGTGCCACCAATTTGAGCAATACTATTGAGTAGTTTCTTGGTGGCGTTATCATTTTTAACCGCTTTGCCAGAAGCATCTTTTGAACTTAATTTATCAATCGCATACCGAATACTTTGGCTTCGTTCCACGGCAGATTGCCACAACAAACTTAAATGGCTTAAATCGGCTGATTGATCTTCTGTCAATTCCTGACTCAATTGTTGGTGCAGGGTTTGGCAATCCGCTTCTAACGCTAGTAAATTGGCTTGTTCTAGCTTGGTTAGCTTGGGGAATGTGGCTGCCAGTTGGGCGTAATAGCCTTCGGGTAACTGGGGTTGTTTTGTTTCAAACAGCGGGCTATGCTTATCTTCCAATACTTTGGCTTGTTCTGGTGTTTCATCAATGGCAAAAACAGGCAACAGAGGCATTACTAGCATCAAGCATGAGACTAAAAAGCAGAGGGGTTTTTGTGGAAATCTCATGATTGGTTATTCCTAAACTTAGAATAGAGTATCTTCTTTGAACGGTAGCTTAAGCTGCTTAACCTGTTTAATAGCGGATGAAACGCCTTGCTGTACGGTCGTTTTTAGGGGTTGCTTATTTAAGGGCGAAGCGGCTGCTCCTACAACACTCTGTTCTTGCTTGGAGGGCATTTGTTGTTGAGCCGTGGCTTCTTCCTGTTGTTGAGGGGCTAATAGTTGTAAAGAAGGCAAAGCAATGGCGGTAGCTACGGCAGGTTCTTTGGCTTTTTGAAGGGCTAACTTAGGCTGAGCCACTAACACCAATTGAGCCACAGCAGGTTGACCACTCAAGCGTTCCAGTTTTAACCTAGCTAACTTGGTTTGTTGCTTTAGGCTTTGTTCCCGTTTTAAGGCCTGATGATAAATTTGTAATGTCGTTAAAATTTCTACAGGATTTTGATTTTTAGCAGCGGTTTCATAATGCTGATAAGCCCGTTGTGTGGCAGATTGGGCTTGTTGCACGGTACGAAGGGTTTGCTGATAGGTTTGGTAATTTTCAACCAATTGGCGTTTTAGGTCATCAACTAAATTGGCTAGCTGAATATGCTCTGTTGCCGTTAAGGTACTAACAGGCTTGGTTTTACCGTTAACCAAATTTTGAACCGCTTGGCTACCTGCTAAAATACCTGCACTTTGGTAACCACCCCCTGGTACTAGTAGGGTAGAACCTAACGCCGCCCCTGAAATTAGCACATTAAGGCTTTTACGCAAAAATTGGCTAGAATGAGCATCATGATTTTCCATCGGCAAAGCGATTTTTTCCAACGAAAACCGAACCACGGGGTTATGTTCCACCACGGCATTCCAAAGATAGTGCAAATCTGTTTCCTGCACTTGTTGTTCTAAGGCGGTTAATTTTTCTGTTGGTTTTAGGGCATTAAACGCCGTTAATTGGAGGTCTTTTACGCTAAGGGTTGTAGCCGTTGGTGATGTTTCCGTAACAAGGGTTGGTGGTTTTGAAAGCCCTGCTTTGGCAGCTTGTTTAGCAATAAGGCTAGGGGTATCTACCAGTTCGATGGCTTCTAACGTGGTATCGTCATCAGTCGTCGGTGAATGGTTGGTAGGTAAAGCCAATAAACCGTTTGGTTGAACACTAGGTGGTAGGTGGGGCAACTGTTGCGGTGGTAATGGCTGATTTGCCCAGCTATAAAGAGAGGGGGATGCTATTAAGAAAAGCAAAAATAATCCCATTCGTAGATAAAACCGTGGGAGGAGCATCATTTTTTTTAAACAAGCAGATTGAAACATCATAACGATTCACATTGAAGTCCCATTATTAAGCAGAAGACTCCCATAGTTTACCATTCACATCGCAGACTGACTAGTCTTTTTTTAGATGCCCCCTTTACCTAGACGAGACGATTTCAAAAATAATGAAGACCATTTATTACCGTTTTAAGTTGGATTGCATCCAATTGGGTAACTTCATCATCAACATATTCGCAGCAAATGGGAGGCTATCTTCTACTGAAGATTCTGCCTGATAAAACTGCTCTAGAAATGGGGCTAAATCATCCGCTTGGGTCAACTTCACCAATTTACCCGCCGAAACATAAGAAATGTTACCCGTCTCTTCAGAAACCACAATACAGTGTGCCGTGGAAACTTCTGTTAGCCCAATGGCTGCCCTGTGCCTTGTACCATATCGCCAGCTAAGGTTAGGATCTTCTGTTAAAGGCAATAAAACACCGGCCGCGGAAATCACTTGGTCGCTGGAAATAACCACCGCCCCATCATGCAACGGCGTATTGGGGTGAAAAATAGTGAGCAATAATTCTGCCGTTAGTTGGGCTTGAATCGGCGTGCCTTGTTCCAAATAATGCGAAGAACTTGTTTCCGCATCTTCAGATTCCAATACAATTAACGCTCCCACTTTTTTCTTAGAAAGAAACCGAGCCGTTTCAATCACATCTTTTACCGCCCGCCAAGCTTCTTGCTTGGTGTGAAGTAAATGGGTGATGGGCTTGCCGCCACTAGTAACCCCAGCAGGTAACGAAAACCAATCATTCTGCCCAAAAAACAGTAAAATCCGTCGTAATTCGGGCTGAAAAATAACAATTAGCCCAATAATTAGCAGTTGAATGCTGGTACCAAACACAATTTCCAACAACGGAAATTGCAGTGCTTTAGCCCCACCCCAGCAGAGAATTAACAACATCAGCACGACAAACTGCCCTTTAACCAGACGATCTGCATGGCTAAAGCGAATAAATTTATTGTAAAGAAAATAAATGATGGCAGATAAAATAGCGAACTGCACCACTAGCTTCCACAGTTGTGGGAAGGAAGGGCTTACTTGTTGAAACCAAAGTTGTAGTGTATCAAACCCTAATGCCATGGTGCTTTCACGCAAATTTTCTAGTATAGTTGGCAACTGTAACGTAAACAAAAAGGGACAATAAAAACCAATAGCCCTCTGTTGTACCTTTCGACCAGCATAACCTAAAACTGGAGGCACCCTCTCATTTTACGCTATTTTATTGAGAATCCAAAGCAGTTTATAAAAGAGTTCTTCTTGAGGAGGAGCTGTGTAATCTTGAAGGGTTGACAAAAAGCCCTTCTAACGTTAAGATGTTATCTATAAAGGATGACTTTGCTCAATGGATTACAAAGTTCAATTTACAAAATTTACTGAAAAACAATTAACTAAAATACCCGTTTATGTGAAAGAGAAACTTTTTGCATGGATGGCTTCGGTTGAAGGCTACGGTTTACCTGAAACGCAAAGAATTTCGGGGTATCACGATGAGCCACTTAAAGGCAGGCTAAAAGGCAAACGCTCCGTTAGATTAACCCTACAATGGCGATTGATTTACGTTTTAACGTCTACTAATGAAATTACTTTTATTATG
Organism: Candidatus Melainabacteria bacterium; assembly: GCA_026389055.1. GTDB lineage: Bacteria > Cyanobacteriota > Vampirovibrionia > Vampirovibrionales > JAJTHC01 > JACEUU01. The sequence continues at coordinate 22,507 of JAPLIO010000169.1, forward strand.
GTGGAAAGGATTACCCCCCATGAATATAGACACTAACAATGATTTAATTGATTGGAAAGATATTCCAGAATTTAGAGAAATGGCTAAAACCATGACGCTGGGGCGTTCCATGCGGTCTTGGCGAAAGTGCGATGCGTTGAATTTAACAGCTGCCGCTACGAAGCTAGGCATTTCCAAGCAACTACTGTCTGAATATGAACGAGGCATCAAGCTACCTTCGCTTCGTAGAACGTTAGAAATGGCAGAAATTTTAGGCGGTCCTTCGGCGTTGTGGCTACACTACCGCTTGCAGGATGAGCTTCGCCCTTTGGGGTTTGAACCCACTATTAACACCTGCCTATTTAAACCCATTATTGCTTCGTAAACTCCCCCGCCCAACGGAAGGCTAAGCGGTTCGCCCCAACATCATGCACCCTGCAAATACGCACGGCATTGTTGGGCTGGTTCATCACCTGCCAGTGTACCATTGCCCCAGCGGCATCTCGGTGTTGCGGAGCAACGGCTTCAGCCTGCCCCATTGCCAAGCAACTTTTTCTAGAAACCCCCAATAACAGAGGCAAACCCACTTGCTCCCCCACCATGGGCAGATTGTTCAACAACGCTAGGTTTTGTTCCAACGTTTTACCAAAGCCAATCCCTACATCTGCCCAAAGCCGATTGTGGGCAATACCCACCGCCCCCGCCCGATGTTTTAAGTGATTCAAATTATCAATCACCGCCGAAACCACCCCACCTTGAGCGTCGTAATTGGTTAAGGTTTGCATAGTTTCGGGTGTACCTACACTGTGCATAAGCACCAAACCCACTTGCGGATGCGGAGCAATCACTGCCAACAGGGCATCGCCCGATGTACGCAGTCCGCTAACATCGTTAATCAGCGTTGCTCCTCGAATAATAGCTTCTTGGGCGATGGTGGCTTTTTGCGTATCAATGCTGATGCCCTTGAATTCAGGGAATCGGGCGGTGATGGCTTCTAGTACGGGTAACAGACGCTGGCGTTCTTCGGCTTCCGAAATAGCTTTGGCGGTGGGGCGGGTAGATTCTGCTCCTAAATCTAGCCAAGTAGCTCCTGCTTCTAGGGCTTTTTCGGCTTGATGCAGGGCGGTTTCAACCGTGTTGAACTGCCCCCCATCGGAAAACGAATCGGGCGTTAAGTTGATGATTGCCATCCACTGGGGTTCTGCTGGGACGATGATACTAATGTTGATACGCTCCTTTCGGTCAATAGACCTCTTGCATGACTCAATATCTGGGGCATCTTTGTTGTCATTTGCGGTACTCGAATTCTTATGTACTGCCGTGTACACGTCAAATTCTCCGTTCTTGGTTGCTGAAGCAACCTGTTTGCAGAGCAATCAACATTCCTAGAATCTGCACCCACCTATCGAGTCATGCAAGAGGTCTAATCT
>JAPLIO010000137.1 GCA_026389055.1 Candidatus Melainabacteria bacterium
TTCCTAGGGGGTACCCCTAGGTTTGTGGGGGGTGTCGGGGGGTGCCCAAACAGGCACCTCCTGACAAACCAGCCAGCTAAAGACGTAAACGACAATAGATAAGAGAGCACGCTATTTAATCTTTAAATTGGTATAAAACCCTTCTTTTACTAGCTATGTGGCGGATTCATTATTACCATTTGTAGTTGAGTTGCACCTGAATAATGTGGTTAAATTGGTCTGCCAAATTAACTCTGTTAATGGTTTGAAGGGCATAACCCCCTTCCACATTAAAGTGCTTATTCAACTGCCTATTCACCCCCACAAACAGAATATTTTGGTTATACCCCGCTTTATTGTTATTAGGCACCGCATTCAAATTCACAAAATATTCATTAAAAACCACCGCAGACCATTTATTATCTGCAGAAATAGGCATCTGCCCCCGCAATTGTTGCCGAAGACGATACCCCGTAGTACCCCCCGTATTTTCAATAAACCGTTCTTCCAAACGGCTACGGCTAGTCCAAGTAACCTTTCGCCACTTGTTTTCCACCAACACCTGCTGAAACAACCGATGCTCGTCTCGCCTATCATTGGTTATAGCATTCCAGCCTTGGGTGTAGGTATACCCCTGCCAAACCGAAACATGAGGCGTTACCTGATACCCCACAATAGGCGTAACCAACAGTCTGTTAATTTCCGCTAGGTTATTATTTCGCCCCATTCTGGCCTGAGCCTGAATGTTACCCACCCACTTGGAATGAGCCCCACCCAGTTTACCCGTAGCATTCAATACTTCAACGGATTGAAGCTCATCCAACGGGGTAGCGGCATGGCTTAAGCACCCCAAAGAAATAAATAGATAAATGAAGAACAGCCAGCCCAAAACTCTAGTTTTTAAATCAGGATATAATCGAAACAGTGATAACATCGTTCATAGTTAGACCTTACAATATAAAACAACCAGTTAATTATACCATTAGCATAGCAGCATCAGTGATACCATTTAAACGATTCAATAGCGTGTTCTTAAGTCGATAGTCGTTTGCGTTTTTCGCTGGTTGGTACAACAGTTAAACGGATCATTCTTATTAGTGGTAAACTGAAGAGGTATTTTTAACCCGCCTCTTCATAAGAAAAGAGCCTTTTTTTATGCCCCCAATTACCCCTGAAGCCTTTGAAGCCCTATGGCAAACCCTAGCACCCACGCTGGAACCCAAATGGGATATGACCTTGCGTACCTTTGAGCTTCGGCACCCTGCTTATACCAACATTCGGGTTGAAGCGGGGTCTGAAAGCTTGGTTATCATGGCGTTTCGTGAAGCCTTACTAAAGCTACTTGCCTAGGGAAGATTTTTTGGCTACAATAAAATCAATCCTTTACACCTGCTGCTTCAATGGAACATTTTTAAATGATGATGATGTGTGCTTTCAAATTGCTTCGCCCCAAGGCAGATGATAAACAACAACCTGTTGCTACCCAACCCACTCAACCTGCCATGCCTGAAATGGTTGATGGCGTGCCTACCCCAGCCTTTGTGCAAGAAGGCTTTGTGGATGTGGCTTCTGCTGAAAACCCAACCCACGCCCTCTTATTGCTAGCCCAAGTAATGCAGTCTTCTGCTTTGGCAGATTGGCACGATGAAGTAGATGTGAATACAGGCTATTTGTACCTAACCCCTGCCCAAGTGCGTAGAGTAGTTAAGCTAATTGAAGAAGCAGGTAAACCCTTAGGCGTATTATTTACCCAAGTGCCTGAAACGCAACAAGCCGCTTTATCTCAAGGGTTTTTAATTAAGGAAACGCCTGTTTTACGCCCTCGTAAAGTGATTATTGCCCCTACCCCCGTAACGCCAGAAGTAACTTCTGCTAATAGTGTGGATTCGTTGGCAAATGCCCTGTTTGCAGCCGTAGAAGCCTTGCCTTCTGATGTGGATGAGTCTTCCGTTTTGCCAGCAGGCATTGTAGAACAGCAATCGCAACCCAGCAATGTCGCCTTGGAATGCGATGTGTTGGAATCATTTGCCAGTACCCCAGTTGCTACCGAAGAAACAATCATTCAGCCTGTGCAAGAAGGCTTACCAACGCAAGTTATTCGTGGGACGCTACGTTCAGGCAGATTTATTGAATTCGCTGGTAATTTACTGGTTTTGGGCGATGTAAATACGGGTGCCGAAGTCAGAGCCAAAGGTGATATTGTTATTTGGGGCGAACTAAAAGGCTTGGCCCACGCTGGGTTTAAAGGTACTCGGGCAGCGGAAATTCGTGCCTTGGGTATGGATGCCGTTCAATTGCGAATAGCTGATATTATTGCTCGTAGACCAGACCGTGTTTCCGCACAACCTGCGGGGGAATGGTTGCCTTCCAGAACCGCTGAAGGGGCTTATTTCCCTGAAGTAGCCAGAGTGATTGAAAAGGAAATCCAAATTTTTACAACGAAACGCCAAAAATAAAGGCTACTTGATTAACCTAGGCGGTCTTGTTTTTTTGACTTTGAGGATTCGCCTACTAACGAAATTTAAAATTTTTTACACTTAAGAAAATAGTTGAGGTTACGGAAAAGGTTTCAGTAGGATGTGATAGCTAGGCACGAGGAACGCAATGACGGGCGTTTAGACTAACTAAATAACCAAATGTTGATTCCTCTGGAATCATTCTGCTTCTAGCAGAAAATACCGCAGTAACAACGCTAGCACGCCTAATGGAGCATTTTTCCGTAACCTCGGTTGCATTTTACCTGAAATTTCTTAACTATGGGAGTATTTAATTAATGTCGATACTAGAATCTAGCATTCCTTTTGGCAATGCTGAAAGCAAAGTAGGAAAACCCGTCAAATTGGTTGATTATTTACCTGAACCGTTATTAGTAGAAAATAAAAGTCGGTTTGTGTTGTTACCCATTAAGTACCCCACCGTATGGGAACACTACAAAAGAGCCCAAGCTTCGTTTTGGACGGCTGAAGAAGTGGATTTATCTGAAGATGTTTCGCAGTGGCAGAACTTAACAGATAACGAGCGGTATTTCATTTCCCATGTGTTGGCATTTTTTGCCGCTAGCGATGGGATTGTCAACGAAAATTTAGCGTCTCAATTTTGTATGGAAGTGCAAATTCCTGAGGCTCGGTGTTTTTATGGGTTTCAAATTGCCATTGAAAACATCCATTCCGAAATGTATTCGTTACTCATTGATACCTACATTCAAGATTCTTACGAAAAGCACAAGCTATTTAATGCCATTGAAACCATTCCCTGCGTGAAGAAAAAAGCAGATTGGGCGTTGAAGTGGATTAACAATTCAGATTCGTTTGCTGAACGTTTGGTGGCTTTTGCTTGCGTGGAAGGCATTTTCTTTTCTTCTAGTTTCTGTTCTATTTATTGGCTAAAGAAACGCGGCTTGTTGCCAGGGTTAACTTTTTCCAATGAATTAACGGGTTGCTGAATAACAAGCTAGACCCTGATAGAATTCGGGAAATTGTAATGGATGCCGTTGAAATTGAAAAAGAATTTGTAACCGATGCCCTACCCGTTGAATTAATTGGCATGAATAGCAGGCTAATGTGCCAGTACGTTGAATTTGTGGCAGACCGTTTGCTAGGTGAAGTGGGGCATCCGCGGGTGTTTGGCAGTGCCAACCCGTTTCCGTTTATGGAACATATTTCATTGCAAAACAAAACCAATTTCTTTGAAGCTCGTGTGGGTGCGTATCAAAAAGCGGGCGTCATGAATAAATCGTCTGATGATCGGTCGTTTGCGTTGGATGAAGAATTCTAAGCCTTATCGTATTTCAACTAACTTTTGACTTGTTTTGAAGGTTATCGCTTCGGGCTAGGGCTTCATGGGGGGTGCCATTTGGGCACCCCCCACACCC
>JAPLIO010000191.1 GCA_026389055.1 Candidatus Melainabacteria bacterium
GGTGTGTAGTTTTTAGGTTTTTAGTGGTTGAAATGGGTTGAAATAGGGGTAGGTTTTTACTTTTTTAGCGTTTTAGGTTGGTTTTTAGTAAAAAAGACCTTCTGCTCCCTCCCTGTATACCCTTATTCCGTAACTTCAATTATCTAATTTACCCTTGGCATCGTAATTATTCACTTGTTTGATTAACCCATTTTCATCTTTAAAAATTTGCTGTTGTATTGTACAGTTATCAGAATAAGTAGACTCTATATTTTTAATTTCTCTCTGCTGGTTATCAACATTTTTCGTATTATTCACCAGGATAGATTGAGAATATTCTCTGGTTATTGCAGGCTTGTAAGGTAACATATTTCTATTGTTTTGAGCCGTAAAGTAAGCCAGCACCGCCATTGGACCTGCTTCTAGTACATTTTTTGGTACACCAGCAAGTAATAACCCCTCATCATTACTTTGGGTAGAGTAATGATTTCTAGAGGGTGTCGTTCTAGCTGGCGGAGGTGAAGGCACTGGGAATTGATCATAAAGAGACTCTCTCTTTTGACTATTTAGTTGCCATTTTTGCCAGTTGTTATGGGGGTAATGAGGTCTTATTCTTGTCATCATTGGTAGATATTCCTTCCGGTCGGGTGATGATATAAAGCGATATGTGTTTGTTCAATAAAAAGACTTCTAATACCTTTTCGGTCATTAGAAGTTTAATCTTTAAGAAATTTTTATTTAAGCTTACGCCATAATCGAAAAACCTGAACTAGAAGCTGGAATTACGTTACTTTGGCTTAGATTAACACCTATGATTTAAACCGTGTCTATTATAAATTAAGGCTTGCATCAATAGTGAAAATAACCTACGCTAGGTACTATTATACCATTTTCAAGGGGTTATCTACCCAAAGGAGGCTTTTACCATGCGGGAATTTTTCAGACTATTTTCCCACAAGGTTTCAGAAGCGATGGGGTCTCCGTTTGCTTTTTTGTCGGCGGTTTTAGTAATTGTGGCTTGGGCGAGCGTAGGTTCGTTATTTAAGTATTCAGATACTTGGCAGTTAGTGATTAACACCAGCACCACCATTATCACCTTTTTAATGGTGTTCTTAATTCAAAACACGCAAAATCGGGACGCACGGGTAACAGGGCTAAAACTAGACGAAATTATCCGAGCCCACAAAGGGGCGAGAGATTCCATTATTGAATTGCAAGCCCTTTCTGATCAAGAGTTGGATGCCCTAGAAGCGGAATTTTTAAAAATTCGGGAAGAAGATGTTATTTTACACCATTCCCTTCGCACCGTGGAAAAAGTTATTTCGGCTCATCATCAAGCACGAAAGAAATCGTTGAAACAACGATAATAAGGCTAAACCCTAATAAAAAACCGTCGAAGCGACCAAACTTCGACGGTAGGGTGAAAATTCCAACGACCAAATTGGGGATTTTCGGTTTTTCATTTTTGTCGAAATGCTTCGACAGACCAATTTAAACTTAAAACTTGGGATTTGTGGGGTTTTGAGTTTCTGCGGTGTGTACGTTCTTCTCATGTAATAATAAAAACAATTGCCACACAGAAATTGCCTGTTTTTATAAATTTATTTTTAAATTGGTCAGAATTGTTCAAAAATGGGAGGGTTGAATACCCATTCCATGAATAAATAGCGTAAGAGTTCAAACCAACCAGTAGGAACGACCATCGCATTTGCTCTGCAGCTGCCGATGCGTTCCGTCCACCGTAGGGGCAAAAAGAACATCCCCTCGTCCATGCCCTTGTGGCATAGAGGGGTGGCTTTTTGGGGGGATTTTAGGGGGGTACCCCCTGAATTCGTGGGGGATTGTTAAGGGGGTTCTCGAACAAGAACCCCCTTAACGCCCGCCAGCTAAAGCTAGAAACGACAATCAATGAGAAAATACGACATTGAATCGTTTAATTGGTGTCAATCATGCTTAAAAAAACTAAGCTTTTGAAACTTCTGGCTCTTCAGGCAACACCCAATCAAAGTGGAGTTCTTTGGTTTGGGCGGGGGCGGGGGCTACAGGGGCTTGCGTCATCAAACAAGTAGCTTGGTTATTTTTCGGAAACGCAATCACTTCCCGAATACTATCCGAACCTGTCAACATTTGAGCAATTCTATCCATCCCAAACGCAATCCCACCATGAGGAGGAGCCCCAAACTGCAAAGCTTCCAATAAAAACCCGAATTGGTCATGGGCCGCCGCCGCATCAAAGCCAATTACCTTCAACAAAGCTTCCTGCAACTCAGGCTGATGCACCCGAATAGACCCACCGCCAATTTCTGCCCCATTATAAGCCATATCATAGGCTTGAGCCAGCATATTTTCAGGTTCCGTATGCAACAAGTGCAAATGTTCAGGCTTGGGTGCCGTAAACGGATGATGACAAGGCGATAAAGCCCCTGTGGTTTCATCTTTTTCAAACATGGGGAAATCAACCACCCACGTTACTTCGTGGGCATTGGGGGAAATTAGCTCATGCTTTTTAGCAAACTGAATACGAAAACGCCCTAACACATCGCACGCTTTGGTAAAGCTAACATCCGCCATAAAGAAAATCGCATCGCCAGTTTCAGGCTTGACTAAATCAACTATCGCCTGTTTTTCAGCTTCCGAAAAATACTTCAAAATGGGCGATTTCATGCCCTCTTCTTCGGTAAATAGAATATAAGCCAAGCCTTTGGCACCAAAGCGTTTAGCATCTTTTTGCAAATCGTCCAATTCTTTTCGGCTATAGCTGGCTGCCCCAGGTACTTTCAGGGCTAACACAATGCCTTTTTGGGCAGGTTCCCGAAAAACGGCGAAGTCAGATTCTGTAAACACTTCCGTTAGCTTGACAAATTCTAAGCCAAAGCGTAAATCAGGCTTGTCTGAACCGTAAGTTTCCATGGCGTGTTGCCAAGTCATCCGCCGAAACGGGCGTTGTAAGTGAACGTCTGCTTCCTTGAACATGTGGACAATTAAGCCTTCCATCGTGTTCATTACATCGTCTTGCGTAACGAACGACATTTCCACGTCAATTTGCGTGAATTCAGGTTGACGATCAGACCGTAAATCTTCGTCTCTGAAACATCTGGCAAGCTGAAAATACCGCTCACACCCAGACATCATCAAAATTTGCTTAAACAATTGGGGCGATTGCGGTAAGGCGTACGCACTGCCAGCATGCACTCTTGAAGGCACCAAGTAATCTCTGGCTCCTTCGGGGGTGGTACGAATGAGAATGGGGGTTTCAATTTCAAGAAAGCCTTCGGCGTTGAAATAAGTTCGCATGGCATGGGCTAATTTATGGCGTAACTGCAAGTTTTTAAACATTTCAGGCCGACGCAAATCCAAATACCGATATTTCAACCGAACCGCTTCATCCACTTGGGCGGCTTCATCCAGCTGAAACGGCAACACTTTAGACCGGTTCAACACCGTAACGGATTCTGGATAAATTTCCAGCGTACCTGTTGGGTGATTTGGGTTAATCGTTTCTGTAGGGCGAAGGGAAACCGTACCCGTAATGGAAATAACGGCTTCATTACGAAGGCTACCCAAAACGGCGTGAACGCCCGCATTGCGTTGAGGGTCTGCTACTAGTTGTACCAAGCCTGTGCGGTCTCGTAATTCAATGAAGGTAATACCGCCTAAATCCCTGTTTACGGCTACCCATCCGTTAAGAACCACGGTTTTCCCGACCGTTTCGGGGGAGATTTCTTGGCACCAGTGGCTACGGCGTAAGGCGGGCTGAAAGGGTTGAATAGCACCAACGGAAGCTGTTGTAGCAGGTGAAACAGAGGTAGGCGAAGACATGGGTAGAAGCTTTCTGAACAAGTGAGGTTACGGAAAAAGTCTCAGTGGGATGGGATAATGAGGCACGTTGATTGTTTACAATCATTCTGCCGAGGGCAGAAAACAACGCAATAAGGGCGTTTACACCTAGTAAATAACCGAATGTTGATTGCCCTGCAATCATTCTGCCACTGGCAGAAAATAGCACAGTAACAAAATTAGCACGCCCAATGGGGCTTTTTCCGTAACCTCAAGTAGCAAAGTGAGTATATAGTGCCAATAATCATACCTAAAATACAAGAAAAAACCAAGTCTCTGAATTTTTACCCTCAATCTTCAATCGTGTATTTCAACGCTTCCGTCGTATAAGGATACTGTTTTTCCAACGCACTGGCGGTTAAACTGGGGGCTTGCGTTTGAATAATGTGGTGCCACGCCGAAGTAGCCGCTGGATTGGGCTTAGCATCCCTGCTGTTATTACTTACAAAAGGTGATGCTGGCTGAAGGGAAACGCCTCCTTCTTGTGGTGGTTTGCCAGCAGAAAAAAGAGAACCTACATTGGCTAAGTTCAATTCCGTCTTGGCGGTAAACGTACCCGGTGTATTATGGGGTTTCAGTTTAGGCATATCGGGTCTGGTGGCAATAAACGCCCTAACTAGCCCAACGGTTAGTACGGTTTGTAGTGCCAAGGCAATAGCCCCTACCAAGCCAAAGTGTAAGTGGGGGCGGTTATTGGTTATTTTCTTAAAGAAGTCCATTTTCATCATACCAACAAAAGCCAGTACAGCAGGTACAAAGCCTGCTACCATGATTAAATCTGTATATTCAACACTCCCCTTCTTTTCCACCGTATCGTTTTCATATTTTTGAATCACGTTGTTATCTAAATAGTTCCAAACAACCCCTGTAGCAATTAACCCTGCTGTAACCGTTGCCACTAATTGAGGAATAGAGGAAGCCTTCACAATGGAAGTTAACCGTCGTTCCCGTAAATGACGAGATTCATTAACCAACTTTAACAAGTTGTATGCCCCTACTGCTTCTTCATTACCGTTGCCTAAAGCGGCTTGCTTATTAAAGGTAATCAGTGATTTTAGGGCATCTAATTCTTTGCCATCTTTACCAGGGAAGGTGGCAGCTAAATCAAAACTATGTTCATAATAAGTGTTTAATAAGCTAGCTGCCGCTTGTTGAAACGCCTCGGGCGATAAATCTTTGTAGTCGCCTTGATTGGTTACTAATTGATGGCATTGCTTGACGGTATCTTGAAGGTGCCACAATGCTTGAGCAGATTCTTCAATAAACGCCTTACCACTAACCGATTTTAAGCCGTACTTGTCTTCAGCATCCACCTTAAAGGCATAAGTGGTACGAGTCTCTATTTCATCAACCCCCTGAAGCAAAATTTTCCCTGATAAAATTCTTTCAACCGCTCTGCCAATACGTTGCTGGAATACAGGTAGGGTGGGGTCATCCACCCCTTGTTTTAAGTCTCTCCACAAGGCCTTCCAAGTGGCTTCAAACGGGCTAGGCTGCCCAAATTTACTAGCTTTTGCTAGCGTCTCATCTTCAGGTTCACAGGCATGGTATAAGCCCCCTAACCATGTTTTTAATACCAGTTGATCTAACTTCTTCAGTGAAGACCCTTGCCCGCCTAAAATCATGGGGAGTTCTTCATCCCACGGTTCTTTGTGTAGATTACTAGCAAAAACGTTAAAAGCTAAAGGTAAATTAAGTTGATTGGTTTCTTTGCCATTGGCTTCGCCTACCAAAGTAAAATCTCCGCGACTGGCTTGAATTAAAAACTGATAAACGGTGGGTAGCTGATTGAAAACCCCCACTTGCTTTACATGGTTGGTTGCGTTTAAAACTAGTTGCCCTACTTCTCTGATATGGTGTTCACTTTTGGCACCGTAATTCAGGTAAGGCACATGTTGGGCGGCGGGGTGTAGCAAATCAAAATGCTTGATTTGTTCAGCCAAGGTATCTTCTGCGGCTAATTTCCATTTTAAGTGGGTGGCTAAAGCCGAATTGGGTCTGAAGCTGAAGGTTTCGTATTGGCCTGTACCCTTTCCTGTCGTTGGGTCTTTTGTTTCTAATTCACAAGTAAAATAGGAAAGTAGATCAGGTATTTGTGTGTATCGTAACCCTGATGAATCATCCAGCAGGGCGGTACTTAAATCCCCCATCTTTTCTACATCAAAGCAGTATTTGTTATCAAAGGCTTTTAATGCTGCAAACTGTTGCGTAGATAAATGGTTGTATAGAGTTCGGTCAGCTTCTTCTAGCCGATACCCATTGCCCCTTGGAAAGAGTTCCGCCGTAAACAGAGGGGCTATTTCGCTTCGGGTTGTACGACGAACAATTTCTTGAATGTACTGCATGGGTACTTGAGAAGCACTTCGCCACGCATAATCTAACCGACGAGTGATATCTACCAAACCTTGTCGCCAAGCATTTAGCCCTACTTTTGCGGCATCGCTTGAAAATAAATTACTCCAAGCAATCAGGTTCCCAACCCAGCCTTCTGTGTTATCTAACGCTGGGTTAGATGAAAAATACTCGGTAGAAGCTACCACTAACGAAGAGGGCAATGAGGTTGCTTCAAACGGTAGCCAATCTTTGCTTGGCGTGTTACTGTTAGATGTTAAAGAATTATCAGAAGGTATATCGGTTGTGCCAGACCGATAAGCTACCGTGTTTTTAGCTAGGTTCGTTAGGCTAATGGGGTTTAATTCGGTTGGAAAAGCGGTTGTGGTTATCGTCATCATCACCCTTGCCCCTCTCCTTCAACCCAAAAGGCAGGTTGCATGGCTTGGGGCAAATAATTAGCCACTGCCTGCTTCAAATAAAAAGAAGTAGTGGGCTGAGGTTGGCGGGCTGGGTTATTGGTTAAAAGGGGTAAGCCATTAGTTACCATTGTTGGTAGTAAGCCAACTACCGTTATTGCCTGCGGCGGGCGTTTAAATTGCGTGAGCAATTGTTGCTCTTTTCGTAAGGTTAAATTCTGCCCTAAAGATAAATCTAACGTTACTTTTGGGTGGATGGTTCTGGCTTGAGGATCTTCTTCCCCTTGCCCTAATTGTTTTCTAATCCAACGTTTAAGTTTTCGTTTCATCTGCCCAAAATCCAGCCTCGTTTCACCATGAGGGCCTTTAAAATCGACATCTAACCGAGCTAACGTATTGAATACCACAAAGAATAATAAGTTACCGAGAACAAAACAAGTAAACACGGCTTGGGTAATGGTTTGTGCTAACAACGCCCTATTACGATGTGTATTGTACTCCTCAAGCAACGCCGTTCGTTGTGAAAGCTGAAAGGCGGGGTCTAAAATAGCGGCTAATTCGCCAGAATAGGTATTGCCTGTTTTGCTCATTAACTTGGGGGCTACTTCTAGGGCAAACCGTTTGGCTAAGGCTTCTCTTGAGATGCTGGTTTCCCCTCGTGCTGTGGCTTTTTCAACTTCTTGGTTATAAAGTATACCAACCGCTTCTAAAATGGTTTGGGTACTTAACCGAATAGCGTTATTGGCTTCCGTTCTCCACGTAGTGTTAATATCATTAAACCAGTGATTTGCTTGAGCCATGGCCCGCTTTTTGGCAGAAAGGGTCGCTGGCAAGCCTTCTGCGGAAGTAATAGGGCATTCCTCCGTGGCTAGCACTTGTTTCAGCAATTGCTTAATGCCTGATTCCGTAGCCCCTTGCCCCCCGCAAGGTTTATAAAGGTTGAGGAAGTAGGTTATATCGGCTTCTGTTTTTTTCGCTAATTCATGAGCATTTTTCTTCAAATTCCCTGTCTTTTCATCAAACAAACTTTCTAAGGCAGCCATTATTTGTGGCTCAATGGTTTTCTCGGGTTCTAAATCAACCATCAATTGTTTCAGCTCTCTCCGCGTCCCTGATTTTCTCAAGATATCCATGAGCTTGTCAGGCGATTCTATGCTTAATAGCACTGCTTGAATGGCATCAAACGTTGTTTTTAACGATAATGATTCGCCAAAGTTTTTCAACCTTAGAATGTTGGTATCTAACGGTTTCATAACCAGCCAATGGCGTTCTTCAGGTGGTAGTACATGCCCAATGGTTGTTAGCGGATGAGCCGAAAGCCCGAAAGTTTTCCGTACGGGATGCCGAACCGTGTTATGCCATAGTTTAGCACTTCGCTGGCTAAACGTATCTTCTTTTAGGTAGGTTTCTGGTTCAGAAGTATAAGAGGCTTTTACCAACCCATCTAGCACTAAATTACTTAAGTACTCTCCTTTGACCATGCTAATAAGAGAATTACTTAAGGCATTATTACCAAAATCCCGAGAAAGGGTTTCCCATTTATGTTGGGAAGGCTGAAAGAAGCGGTGGTCTCCAATGGTAAAATCCCAGCCCCAAGCTTGGGCTATACGTAGCAGGTTGTTTGCAATAACGTTTGAACGGTTCGTAGCATCCATCATGTTATAGCCATTGGGTAAATCTGTCTTAACCCCTTTAAACGCTTGATACATTTTTTCAGATTGTACCATTGCGGGCGTGTAAGCCCCAGACCTTAAAACCACAGCAACAGGTGTAAGCCCCACTATAGGTAGAGCTTCTGCCTTTACCCCAAAAGAATGACGTAAAGAAAGAGGAGGTAAGCCAGTTGAACTTTCTGCAGGAACCAGTAACCGTTGCATTTTAGAGTGGGAACCTTTAAATTACGAGAAAAGCTAATAAACCGTACTATCAAAAAACATAAAGGATAACAAAAAGAGAAAAAAAGCTGGAAAACCGTCGGCTTACAAAGTTCCTATACTAAATTAGCATAAAAACAGAAGCTAGTCTTCAAGCAGATAAACACGAATGAAAGAATAAAAATGCCCTCTAGTCAGAAGCTCTATACCATTTTGAAATAGGCATGGCGTTAGATGGATACTAGGCACTGGCGAGTAAAAAACCGCAGGCGTACACAAAATGTACGTTGAGGATTTTTTGCTTGATGGTAACAACGTAGACGCTGACGATAGGTCTATTTGAAAATGGTATTACTTGTTTTATAATAGAGTAAACCTCTTTTCATTTTTATTTTAATAGGAGCATTGTGCTTTATTATGACAACATCGTGTCAATCCGCCACTACACCCGCTTTAGCCAGCCAATTAAAACAAGCCAAACAAGCCTTTTATCAAATGGCAAAACTAACCACCTGCCAAAAAAACGACGCTTTGGCCATGATGGCGAAATTGATTGAAGCAAACAAACACCACTGGCTAGAAGCCAACGTGGCAGATTTACAAGCCAACCAAACGGGGCTGGATACGGCGTTGTTACAACGCCTAAAGCTAGATGAAGGCAAAATTGTTCAGCTAGTGCAAGGCATTGAACAAGTAATCAACCTAGAAGACCCATGCGGAAAACTGCTAGGTAAAACCGAACTGGATGCTGGCTTGGTGCTTGAAAAAAAATCCGTCCCGCTGGGGTTGATAGGCATTATTTTTGAAGCCCGCCCTGATGTGATGCCGCAAATTTTATCGCTCATTTTGAAAAGCGGGAACGCCGTGGTATTTAAAGGCGGTACGGAAACCAAGCAGACCAATCAAGCCTTTATGGAATACGTTGTAAAACCGCTAACCCAAGCGTGCGATTATTTACCCCAAGGCTGGGCAACCCTGCTTGAAAGCCGTGAAGAAGTACAGGCGATGTTGCAATATCATCAGTATGTCGATTTAGTCATTCCTCGGGGTTCCAACCAATTGGTGCAGCATATTATGGCGAATACCCGTATTGCTGTTTTGGGGCATGCAGATGGTGTTTGCCACTTGTACGTTCACCCTTCAGCCAGCGTTGAAGAAGCCACCAATATCGCTATTGATTCTAAAATTCAATACCCTGCAGCTTGTAATGCGTTGGAAACCTTGCTGGTAGATGTGGCAATTGCTCCTGCATTTTTTAGGGTGTTTGCCCCTGTAGCCAAAGCGGAAGGCATTACGTTGAAGGCTTGTCCGCAATCTATCGCTTATTTGCCTGAAGCCCAACCTGCTACGGCAGCCGATTGGCAAACGGAATATGGCGAACTGACCCTTGCCGTGAAAGTGGTGGATAGCTTGGAAATGGCGGTAGAGCATATTAACACTTATGGGTCTCATCACACCGATGGTATTTTGTGCCAAGATGCGTTTGTCCAAGCCCTCTTTTTAGCGATGGTAGATTCTGCCAGTGTGTTTGCCAATTGCTCTACTCGGTTTGCGGATGGGTTTCGGTTTGGTTTGGGTGCGGAAATCGGCATTTCTACAGCACGTACCCATGCTAGGGGGCCCGTTGGGTTGGAAGGCTTGGTTAGTTATAAATATCAGCTTGTTGGTAGTGGGCAAGTGGTGAAGGATTATGTGGGTAGCTCCCCCAAAAGCCACTTCACGCATAAAACTATCGTTTAATTGGTATATGCTTCGCAACAATAATGTGGAAACTCTTTAAAATATCATAAAATCTTGATTCGGTAGACCACAAGGGACTCCCGCCTACATAGAACTATCTAAAGAATACCGTAGGGGCGGTACCTCTGTGTACGCCCGCCTGAGATGTAAAGAACATTACACTACGACTAACCAGTGATAATCTCAACAAATAACGGTATAATGCACCTTCCGCAATGTTGGTTAGCAAGCGTATAAAAGATTTTACGCTATTTAATCGGTCAAATGGTATAAATTAGTACGGGGATAGAAAGTAGCATTATACGTTGCTGCCCACCCAGTACCACATTGAGCCGACTTTAAGACTGGGAGAGAAGTAGCTTGACCAGTAATTGAAATAACTGACAAAGGTACATCGGCTATATTACAAAGAATCGCCATTTGTTTACCAATGCCATTATTAAATTCAGGCTTACCATTAAGTGTAAAACTAATATAACCGCCATTAGTAACACCTTGCACTAAAGCAATAGTTGTTCCGTTGGACAGTACCCATCGCCCTGAATGGTCATTTAATCCACTAGTTGGACCTCTAAAATCGTGGTACGTATTACAGGATCCAGTTACTGTTCCCCTAGCACATTGTTTGACCACACCGCCTAGTTTACTGGTGAAATACTGCACAATAGGGTCGGTTGTATTAAGAACACTCCAATTAGTGATACTTGCAAACGTACCATCCAGATAGCCTTCTTGAATAATTTGGCTAATGGCTTGAATGTCTTCTTTTAGCACGGCTTTTTGCCTGCTAATTTCAACAGAATTCACGACGGAAGGGGCTGTCAACCCTGCTATTAACCCCAAAACCGCTAAACTAACTAATAATTCAGAAAGGGTAAAGCC
>JAPLIO010000182.1 GCA_026389055.1 Candidatus Melainabacteria bacterium
GCTTTCAAAGAGTTGCCATGGTAGGGTGGCATTCATTTCTTCTAGGAATTTGTTTGTGGGGGTGGCTTGTTGAATTTGGATGTCAGCGAAAGTAGTCATGGGGGAGGTATCCTAGTTGTGAACGAATCATAACGATACGTATATTTTACCCCAAACCAACCACTCTTTTTCCGTAACATCATATATATTAAAGTCGTAACCAACCTTATCAATTACTTGACACCATGCCATGCTTTTGGGAGGATAAAACCAAGGCACAACAGGGTGCTTTCTTGAAGTTGAAAAAAACTTCACCAATGTTAGAAGGTTTTTGTTATAATGGGTTTAAAGTCTAAGCGTAAAATAGTGATGGCGTGTTCTCAATGCCAAAGTAGAAATTACACCACGGTAAAAAATGCGGTTGTGCATCCTATCCGTTTAGAATTAAAAAAGTTTTGCCCTAAATGTAGTGGTCAAACCTTACATAAAGAAACCAAATAACACAATACCTACTAGCCGTTAAATACCTGTTTTGCGTCCTTAGTTCAGTTGGTAGAACGTCGGTCTCCAAAACCGGATGTCGTGGGTTCAAGTCCTACAGGGCGCGATTTTTTAAGTTTTCCTATTGGTTTGTTGTTGTTTTATTGGGTTTGCCGTTAAAGAAAGTTTTTATAATTCCTATGTCTACCCTTACCACCCCAAATGCAACCGCCTCGCCTGGCAACAATAAAGCAGGGGGTGTGCTGGCTTCTGATGAAGCAGGGCTTGCTTGGTTTAAAGGCATTGGGTTAGAATGGGGCAAAATTACTTGGCCCACCAGAATGCAACTATTTACTTATGTGATAGTGGTGCTGCTAATGACGGGTGTCATGACACTATTTATATGGTTAATTGATACGGCTTTTCGGTGGGGCATACACCTTATTACGCCAGATAAAGCAGGCTTGTAATTCGTTAATTCCAAACGACAATTAAATTCTTTTTTTACTATTTTTTTATAAGGTTTATACATAATGATGATGATGTTAATGGCAAGCGATGCGGGTAATAACGACGTTATTTCCTTTGAAAATGAACATATTATTGAGCTTGGGGCCGATGGTAGCGAACCAGAAAAAAAGACGCCTGCCAAAAAAGCCAAAATTAAAACCGCCAAAGCCGCTAAGGAAGAGGCTCCTTCTGCACCTATTTATCAAGCAGAAGCCATGCCACAAAGCACCAGCGTTGTTGAGGGTATTTCTGAAGTAGCCACATCTTCAGCCCCTAAAAAACGCAAATGGTATATTATTCATACCTATTCTGGGCATGAAAACAAGGTTAAAATTAACCTTGAACGTCGGATTGAAACGATGGATATGGGGCATAAAATCTTCCGTATCGAAGTGCCTCAAACGCCTGTTACTACTATTAAAGATGGTAAACGGGTTGAAAAAGATGAGCATTTGTTCCCCGGCTATGTGCTGGTTGAAATGTTGATGGAAGACGATTCTTGGTATTGCGTGCGTTACACCCCCGGTGTTACCAAGTTTGTTGGCGGTGAAAAGAAGCCCATTCCAGCACGGGAATCTGAAATCAAACGGATTCTGATGGGCAATAAACAAACCACCACGGCTAAAATCCAAATTGATTTAAAAGCGGGCGATACGGTTCAAATTATTTCAGGGCCTTTCTCGGATTTTACGGGTACCGTTACCGAAGTGCAGCCTGATAAAGAAAAATTACGGGCAACGGTTTCCATCTTTGGGCGTGAAACCCCTGTTGAATTGGTCTTTAGTCAAGTTCAGAAAAAAAATAACTAATCGTCGGGAAATTCGTATCAATGACCCTTACTGCCAAACTTTACTGGTTACCCCATTGTTCCACTTGCCAAAAAGCCAAAGCTTATTTGGAAGCCAAAGGCGTGGTGTTTACCTTGGTGCATGATATTAAAGCAAATCCATTGCCTGAAGCCACCGTGGTTGAATTAGCAAACGGTGTTGGCGGTGCTGAAGCCTTATTTTCAAAACGAGCCATGAAATTTCGGTCATTAGCCCTGTATGAACAAACGCTTTCTTCCGCAGAGTTATTATCGCATATGGTGGCAGAATATACCTTTATTAAACGCCCTGTAGTTGTGTTTGAAGTCGATGGTACGGTGCTAGCAGGGTCTTCTTTGAAGCAATATGATGCGTATTTTTCTTCCCACGCTTAAGGTTATGTGGTATGATAAAACCAATAAGGCTTGGTTTGAGATTGATTTAACAACCAACGTGAAAGCTCCTTCAACATCATGATGATGACGATGTACAAGAAAATATTACCCTTAGTGAATCGATTTATTTACCTGCGTCAGGGGTATTTTAATCGGTTTTATGAGGGTAAAATTTTGGAAGTAACCCCAGATACGCTAACCCTTCAAGCCTATGATGAACAAGGCAAGTTGGATTCTCAGTGGGTGATTGCTCTGCCCACCATTACTGAATTTATGACGGGTGATAGAGACCTTGATGAATTAAACATGAAGGTCAGCATGGCGAAAACAATCGAACAGGCTGAATTAACGGAATTAGAACAATTAACCTTAACGAAACTGGATGCAGTCTCTTGCGAAGAGTCCTATCAATTAAATGGCCTGCCGAGCACTCTTTTTTCGCCAACAGGCAGTTTTGCTGAAGCTACTTCTGGTATGAATAGCCAACTCAAAAAAACATCTGAAACAGGGGATGATCTTCCTAAAACCCCGACACTCTATGGTCATTTATCGGAAACACTTCGTTCAACGGCTTCTTATTTAGAAGAAACGCTCGGGTTTTCATCACCCCCATCTCCTTCATCTGCCACAAACACCCTGCTCGACGACGAGTTTCCACAAATTTAGCGTTTGCCAATGGTTGCTTAATAGGTAGTTTTTCCCGATTATCTTGTGATAGTCAACCCAGTGTTTGTTTTTTAGGGGGATATTGATTATTTTGCGGTGCTTATTTCATTGACCGAAAAATTGATTCTTTTGATTTCTATTTTTTAATCGTTTCTGTTAAAACGATGTATTTCTTGTTTCTCCATCATTAAATCAACAACCCTTTTTGGTTGTTATTGTTGAAAGTTGTTCCACCTAATGGTTAATCCTTCCAGTTCTAGTACTACAACTCCTACAGGGCCCTCCCAAACCACACGTTCCGCTTCTTCTCAAGCTTCAAACCCTACCAAAAACCAGTCGGCACCTAGTGCTAATCGGTCTCGTCCTCCTGCCAATAAAAGCAGGAATAGGCGTCCCAATCAAGGGCAAGCAGGGGGAAATCCATCAGCACCCACAGGAACGGGCAGACGACCAAATAATGCCTCGTCATCCTCCTCATCCCAGCAAATGCCCCTCAACGCCAACGGATTAACCCCAGCCAGAGAAGGCAGACCGCCCGCCAAAAATTCGAATCGTAATAACCCGAACAATCGAAAAAAATCGACCAACGCTAATCAATCAAGTTATGGTGGTAATGCCAATAGTGGCTATTTTAATGGCAATAACAACTCTTCTAACAATAACAACCGACCCAAATCCACCCCGCCAAAAAACAAGAAACCCAAACCAACCGTCATTGCTCCGCCTGTTAGAGCCGTACCCGAAGGCGAAGTGATTGAACAGTTTAACTTCAGCCTAATTAAACGCATTGCTAACGATGGCAATTGGCGGAGGGGCTATGAATACCACTTACAACGCCAAGTAAGAGTGGTGGAATTAACCCCCACGGGGGTGGTAGCCAAAGTTAAAGGACGCTACAAAGATTTTTATAACACGCAACTACATTTTTCGGTAGATAACGTGGTACCTTCTTGCGATTGCCCGATTGAAGACCCTTGGTGCAAACACGCCGTAGCCGTAGCTTTAAGCACCGTTGAACAGCAATTATGGGAAGCCTTTTGGGGCTTGCCTGAAGATGAAGACGTACCCCAACGCCCTGAACAATTGACGGGTCGGTTTCAGTTTCAATTGTTTTGGCCTGAAGGCAATCATCCTGCCAAGGGGCTTGAAATTCGAGCGATTGATAGAGCTAAAGACGTACTGGTTACTTCGCCTGAACGGATGTTGAAGCAGGTCATCACCCAATGGAATGCCGTTTCTGCGGGGCAAGAAATGCCTCGGGCTTTGAAATTGGAATTGGGCATTTTTCAGTTTCTGTTGCAAAAGGGCGGAAAACCATCGCACAGAGGGCAAGGCTGGTGGTTTATTCCGCTAACCATGGTAAATGATGCCTTTAACCTGCTACGCCAACTGGAAGATTTATCCACGCCCGAAGGGCATTGTTTGGCATTTTCCCCCACCCCGTTAAAGCTGGAAATGCAGGTCAATGTTACCCCTACAGGCACAGTTCAAGGGGCTATGCACTGGGTTACTTATTTGCCTGATGAGCATAAAAAAGAGGTGTTACCTATCGGTAGTGGGGTAGCGGGGTTGATTACTGAACCTTCGCAGGCCGTGGTAACGCCCCCGAAAGTGTTAGAAGAATTACCGCTTGAAGAGCTCACCTATTTAGGACAAAACTTGCCTTGGGCATTGCGAAATCAACGCATTTATCCGCTTAGTTTACCATTGGCGAAACTACCGCCTAACTTACCGCATCGCACCTTTTTTGAATATAACGGGGCGGAATCTGGGCGGTTTGTGTTTGAACAGTTGCCCGTTTTACGCACCATGCTAACCGTTAACGATGCCAACTTACAGCGTCAACTTAAAGAACAAGCCGTTGCCCCTGTTCCCTTACTTCAGGTAGATTTAATTGATGAAAGTGCCTTGCGTCTTCGGTTTACCTTGCAGTTTCAGTATGAAAAAACCAAGGTGGCGTTTACCAAAAGTACTCGGGGCGAAAGCCAGTATATTACGGTTATCAACAAGAAAAAAGACAAAGTTTATTGGTTGCAACGCCAAGTGGCCTTAGAACAACAGGCGTTTGATACGCTGGTAGATGGGGGGCTTATTACCCCTACCCAAGGCGGTGCCTTATCCGCTGAAGGGGATGATGCCGTTGAAGTGTTCAATTTGTTATTGCCGAAGTTGGAACAAGCGGGCTGGCAACTATCCAAAAATAATGAAGCGGGAATGGCCATTCTGCAACTTTGTCCGCATCCGCTGGAAATTGTGGCTCGGTTAGAATTTGATGAATCGGTTACGCACTTTAACTTGCTAATGTCTGCCCAGCTGGGTAATAAACTAATGACCATTGGCGATGTGCAACAGCATTTATTGCAGGGTAAAAAATTCTTCTACATGGGTAAATTGGGCTTTGTGGAAGTGCCGCTTCACACCTTGCTTTCGTTTAACCGAACCATTCAAGCCTTTGATGCCGAAGATTTGGGGACAGATAGATATAGAATCCCCACTTATAAGGCAGGCTTAATTGCTGAATTAGAAGAGATGGGTATTCGGCTGGATATGAGCAAAAAATTCCGCCAGTTTTGGGATGTATTGGCGGAAGGTAAACCGATGGAAGAATTGAAAGTGCCAGTTTCGGTTCAAGCCGAACTTCGCCCTTATCAAGAACGAGGCTTCCAGTGGTTGTGGTTCTTGTATTCTTATGGCCTCAACGGTATTTTGGCGGATGACATGGGTTTAGGCAAAACCCTACAGGCGTTAGTGGCTATTCAACAAGCCAAAGAAAAAGATGGAGCCTTCCCTTCGCTAATTGTTTGCCCAACCACGTTGGTGTTTAACTGGATGAATGAAATTGCCCGCTTTACGCCCAATTTGAAAACAGTCAACCTAACGGGCAACGATAGATTTGAGCTTTACCCAACGTTGAAAGATGCTGATATTGTTGTTACTTCTTATGCTATTTTACGGCGTGATATTAATGCTATTAAGGATTACCCTTTCCGTTTTGCTATTTTAGACGAATCTCAACATATTAAGAATGCCCAAGCACAAACGGCTATTGCGGCAAAGCAATTGCAATCGCAACACCGTATTGCTCTTTCGGGTACGCCTATTGAAAACCGCTTGGCGGAATTATGGTCTATTTTTGATTTCTTGATGCCAGACTTTTTGGAAACGTTTGAAGATTTCCGTCGTCGGTTTATTCAGCCCATTGAAGAGCGGGGCAACCGCGATGCGGAACGTCGATTAAAAAAACAGGTGTTTCCGTTTATTTTGCGACGGATGAAACGCGATGTATTGAAAGATTTACCGCCGAAAATGGAGCAAGTGCTTTACTGTGATATGACGGATAATCAACGCCAGCTGTACTTGGATATTTTGGAAAAAGCTCGGGAAGAATTGATGGAAGAAGCCATTCAAAAAGGTGGTAAACTCAACCAGCAACACGTTTTCTCTGCGTTAACTCGGTTGCGGCAGTTGGTCAACCATACCAGCCTGCTTAGTAGCGATTTAAACGGCGGTCTGCATGAATCTGGCAAGTTTGAAGCCCTGAAAGAATTGTTGACTTCGGCTATTGCCAATGGGCATCGTATTTTGTTGTTTTCGCAATTTGTTGAAATGTTGAAAATTGTCAAACAGTGGTTTGTGGCTCAAGGCATTAAATTTGAAATGCTCACGGGGCAAACGACGGATAGACAAGGTGCCGTGGAACGCTTTAATACGGATGAGTCGATTTCGGTTTTTCTGGTTAGTTTAAAGGCAGGCGGTACGGGCTTGAACTTGACTGGGGCAGATTGTGTTATTCATTATGACCCGTGGTGGAACCCTGCTGCGGAAGACCAAGCCACCGATAGGGTTCACCGTATTGGGCAAACCAAGAGTGTGTTTGTTTATAGGCTGATTGCTCGAGGTTCGATTGAAGAAAAAATTATGAAGCTAAAAGCCCGTAAACGGAGTTTGGTGGATAGTATTATTTCTGCGGATAGAACCATTGAAAAGAAGCTTTCCATTTCGGATTTGAAAGACATTCTTTCAATCGATTAACCCGCTTGAATCCGCCCAAGGTTTTTCTTGCCTTGTTATTACTTTTTAACCATAATAAGGGGTATATTATCATTTTTGTACCATTTACTGGAGATTAACCCCCTTGCCTCCCGCAGATTTACCCTCTTTTCCAAGCAGTAGCAATTCAAAATCAACATCCTCTACTACGCCATCAGCACAGACGTTAGCCAACCTTGTTGCTAGTGCTAGTAGCAATCCAGTACCTTCCGCACCCTCCGCTACCACTGCAGAAGCGATATCGCCCCAATCTTCTCCACCCCAAAAAGAACCAACCAAAAAAATGTTGGGCATTTTGTTAAGGGCTAGCATTTTAATGGCAGGCATTTTGGCAGCGATGCTTATTTTTCTGTATGGCTTAAGATTATTTCTTCCTGCAGATTTACGCCCCAATATGGGTCCTCTTTCGTTGGATGGCTTACCAGGTGTGGTGCCTGATTATGTTGTGTTATTGATGGGGGTGGATTCTAATCGGCAAGCAGGGGGTGCTAAGCCCGCCAACCCTTATACGGGTTCCAGAACAGATACCATGTTTTTGGTGCGTTCCGTGCCTCAACAAAGAACGTTAAATGTTGTTTCTTTACCACGAGACACTAAAATTTATTTAAACGCTGAACAAACCAGAATTGCCAAGCTTAACGCTGCCCATTCTATTGGCGGGCCAGAACAAACGCAAGCCGTGTTGCAACGCTCCTTTGGTATACCTATTCATCGCTATATTGCCGTTGATTTTCAAGCCATTAACGCCATGGTAGATGCTTTGGGTGGTGTGGATGTTTATGTTGAAAAACGGATGCACTATAATGATTTTACCGCTAAATTATTTATTAATTTTGAAAAAGGCTGGCACCATTTAGATGGTAAACAAGCGGAAGGTTTTGTTCGGTTTCGGCATGATGCGTATGGCGATATTGGCAGAATTCGGAGGCAACAGATTTTTGTAGATGCTATGAAGCAAAAACTGGCAGACCCTTCCTTGTTGCTTCGCTTACCGCAACTGGTTCAAACCATGGAACCTTATATCCATACCAACATGAATTTTAGTGAACTACTTTCTTTCGCTGGTTATATTAAGGGGATTGAGTCTCAACAAATTCGGTTTGCAACGCTGCCAGGGCATACGTCTGAAGGGGAGGCTTCCAGCTACTGGATTGTCAACCCTCAAGAAAGTAAAGCCTTGCTAACCCGTATGTTGTTTAACCAAATTTTACCACCTGCTGAAGGGGAAGGCACCCAACCTGCTGTATTGCCCACCATTGGGGTGTTTTATCCGCCTGAAATGGGCATTGAACAATCTCAGCTGGAACAACAGCTTTCGCAAGCGGGTTTTAGCCCTGTTTGTTTCCGTGAAAAACGATTGGGCTTATCTCAACTGGTAGACCACTCGTTGCAGTTAACCGATGGGCAAATTCAACGTATTCAGGGGCTAGGGTCTTACTTCGCTAAAACCAGAGTCAGCTTTGTGGCTAGAAACAGTGCCATGAACCCATTTACCTGCGGTAATGAAGATATTACCCTTATTCTTGGGCAGGATGCGTTCCCCCACCAATCAACCACGCCGTAATTATTCACCTGTAACTTAGTAAAGGCCTTTTTGTTATGTTTTCATTGATTGCCTCAAAGGCTCATCCTCGTTTTATTATTACCTGTTTAGTCTTTTTGCTTATGGGCGGATTTTCATCTGCCTCTATAGCCATGGCGGCGGATGAAGTTTCAGGTCCTTATCAACCCTACAAACCCCCTGTAGCACCAACCAAGCCAGCTGCTGAAACCTTAAAAGAAACGGGGTCTAAAATTAAAGAGTTCTTTAAGTCTAAACCAGCGGATGCCACGAAACCCGCAACCGAACTCAAAATAGAGCCTTCCGCTCCTGAAAAAATCCAAATTTCCAAACCACCTGCTATTGCCGTGCCTGTAGCCCCAGTCAACTTGGGCGATATTCAAGATTTAACCGTCTCTTCTGAAAATGCCCCGCTGCCTGTATTGAAAAAAGTGGATGACCCGAAGAATCCGTTGGGGTTGATGGCGGCTAAAAACCAGCTGAACCACGTTGAATTGCTCATGGGCGATAAACGCTGGCTGGAAGCAGATAAAGAACTTTCTACGTTAAAACCCTGGTTGATTGAAGCAACAGAACGTCATATTGAACTGTATAAAATTTTAACGAGAGTCCCTAGTGGGCGAGTGCAAGGCGAATTTGAAAAACGCTTAGCCTTAGAATTTGCTAAAATGCGAGATAAAGCGATGTTTGATAGCGGACGCATTGCTATTCAAATTAACAACCCCAAACGGGCGGTTCGCGATTTGATTGAGGTAATTCAATCACAATCTCGTACGGAAATGGGTGTAAGGGCTTATAAATTATTGCAGGAAG
Source organism: Candidatus Melainabacteria bacterium (assembly GCA_026389055.1). Classification (GTDB taxonomy): domain Bacteria; phylum Cyanobacteriota; class Vampirovibrionia; order Vampirovibrionales; family JAJTHC01; genus JACEUU01. The sequence continues at coordinate 9,261 of JAPLIO010000182.1, forward strand.
TGGGTTTTACCGAAGAACTTCAGCTAATTGAAGCCCCAACCAAAGCCCCAGCTACTACGCCTGCCCAGTAACAATTACAACGCAGTTGTAACAATACCATTAGGTTTCCTGCTTACCGTTCGATACCTTTAACAAGTGTGTAAGCCATTAGGCTTTTTTGTTAAGGATATTGAGCGAATGATAGTAACCCAATTACCACATCCTACTAATTTGTTTGAATGGATGGATACGATTTCAAAACTCATTGAAATTGGGTTTCAAGCAATGGGTACATTACACCCAAACCCAAACCTTGGACACTTGTTTCGTTTATTATGTGTGCTTTGGATGCACAGCGATTCTTCTTTTAAAGGGACGGTTTCTTCTAGTTCCATCCCATTGGTTATTTTCATTCTCTAGGGGCTATCAATACAAAATAATTACGCCAAATCAAAAAGCTATATTCTCAATTGCTATTGGTGCTTTTTGTGGAATAGGTATAGAGTTGGTAGTCGCTTTTTTAAAACCAATTTCAATCCAAGAAGGGCTTTGGTTTGTACTTATCTCAATTCTTTTATTTAGGTTACTAAATCCATATCTTAAACGACCTGAAACGGTATCACAAAAACTGGAGGATAACATTTATGACTACTGCGAACAATACAAACAACTTACTGATAACCAAATCCATGAAAACATCTAACGTGGCGTTTCTACTAGCTTTAGTGGTTGGTTTTACGCTAAACCTAACGGCATTCGCCAACATAACCTGCACCAAAGATGAATTGGGCGATAGCCACTGCACCACGGGCAAAGCTAGCGGCACAATGACCCCGAATGGTAACTTTAAAGTCGACGCAGGACATGGGCAAACTTACACAGGCTATCAAGACTCTAAAACTGGCAAGTTTACTGCCAAAGACCAAGCGGGCGTTGAATACAAGGGGCATCAATTACCCGGTGGGCAATTTAAGATTGATGGCAATAATGGGCTTTCTGTTAAAGGTAATAAAGATACGGCCACCATTCAATTTCAGGGCGAAGAACACACCTGCACCTTTAAACCTGATGGATCCATGTCTTGCCCCAGCCTCGGGTTGTAGTGTGTTATAGGTAGTAAATCCCCTACAAATAGACAATATCGGTAGCGTAAACGGTGGAAAAGCGGTAAACTGATACTAATAGTTGCTGTTGTTGATTCATAAAAGGATACCACCTACCTTGCACCCCGCCACCCTTGCATTACAATCTGGCAAACCCTTCCCGCTTGGTGCTACATGGGACGGGCGAGGCACCAATTTTGCCATCTACAGTAAATACGCCACCCAAGTGGATTTATGCCTGTTTGAAAACGCCAAAGCCCGCAAAGAATGTGCTCGAGTAGCGTTCACCAAATGCACCAACCACGTTTGGCATGGCTACTTGCCAGATGTTCGGCCGGGGCAGTTATACGGCTATAGGGTACACGGCCCCTACTACCCCGAAGCAGGGCAACGCTTCAATGCCCGAAAATTATTGCTAGACCCCTACGCCAAAGCCGTCGCCCGACGGGTTCGCCTGAACGATTCCCTCTTTGGGTACAAAATCCATTCTGCCAAACAAGATTTAACGCCAGATTTACGAGATTCCGCCCCTTATGCCCCCCTTGCAGTCGTTATCGATGACGCCTTCACGTGGGGAAATGACGTTCGACCGATGTTGCCCATGGAACGCACCGTGGTGTATGAAGCCCATGTGAAAGGGCTAACCTACCTTCACCCCGAAGTGCCCGCCAAACAACGTGGCACCTACGCAGGCATGGCTTCTCAGCCCGTTATTACCCACCTAAAGCAGTTGGGCGTTACAGCCGTGGAATTATTACCCGTTCATTTCAGTGTAGATGAAGCCCACTTGGTGGATAAAGGGATGGTCAACTATTGGGGCTACAACACCTTGGGCTACTTCGCCCCAGACCCTCGCTTTTCCATGAATGAAGATCCGCAAGAAACCGTGCGAGAATTCAAAACCATGGTTCGCTCCTTCCATGAAGCGGGCATTGAAGTGATTTTAGACGTAGTTTACAATCACACTGCAGAAGGCAACCATCTAGGGCCAACGCTTTCGCTTAAGGGCATTGATAATTTAACCTACTATCGCACGGTGCCAGATGCCAAGCGGTTTTATATGGATTTTACGGGCTGCGGTAACACGGTAGATACCACCCAACCCCCCGCCTTACGCCTAATTTTGGATAGCCTTCGCTATTGGGTGCAAGAAATGCACGTTGATGGCTTTCGGTTTGATTTAACTTCCGCCTTAGCCCGAGAGAATTTTGATTACAGCCTGCATTCTTCGTTTTTTGATGCTGTGCATCAAGACCCTGTTTTATCTACCGTTAAGCTATTTGCTGAACCGTGGGATACGGGTATTGGCGGTTATCAAGTGGGTAATTACCCTGTCGGCTGGAGCGAATGGAACGGGAAGTATCGGGATACGTTGCGGGCATTTTGGAACCAAAAACACGCCACGTTGAACCAATTGGCTACCCGCCTTGCAGGCAGTAGCGATTTATTCCAGCATAATGGCAGGCACCCGTTTAATAGCTTAAACTTCCTAACCTGCCACGATGGCTTCCCGCTGGAAGATTTGGTTTCTTACAACACCAAGCATAACGAACAAAATGGCGAAGAAAACCGAGATGGCACGAATGATAACCGCAGCTATAATGGCGGTGTGGAAGGCGTGACGGAATCGCCCGCTATTATGCAGGAACGGTATCAGCGGAAGCGGAATTTGCTAGCCACTTTGTGTCTTTCTTTGGGTACGCCCATGTTGTTGGGGGGCGATGAACTTTCCCGCACCCAGCAGGGCAATAACAACACTTATTGCCAAGATAATGAATTGAACTGGTTAGATTGGCAAGCCGTTATCGCAGATCCTGAAAAACAGGCGTTTTTGGCTTTTGCTAAACGCTTGGTTCATCTTCGGCATAGCCAAGCGGTGTTTCACCGTAGCACGTTTTTAACGGGTCAACCACACCCTGAAACAGGGGAATTGGATGTGGTTTGGTGGAACCAGCGGGGGCTGCCCATGTCTGTTGAAGACTGGCATAATGCCGATTTACGGTGTATGGGCTTGTTGCTCAATGGGCAATCTGCCGAAACGGTGCATATTCCTGTTCAGTATGCCCCGCATGGCTCAAACTTGGCTCTTTCGGAAACCCCGCCTGCCACGATTTTGATTTTGATGAATGGGCATGAAGCGGATAGAACGTTCTATCTACCCGCCCATGGCGATAAAACCAAGCGGTGGGAGGTTTTGTTGGATACGTCTCAGCCTGAAGGCGTGGGGCGGTTTACGGAAAACTGTTGGAATCCGTTTACGTTGTTTCCGCTACTGGCTAATTCAATTGTCGTGTTTCAGCAGGTGGGTTAAAACCAATTCAAAGTTTGAATAGCGTCAAATTTTAAATCTAAGCCACAACATGCTATTTACTGGGGGAATGGGCTTCAACTTCAGCGGGGGGCTTCCATTCGTGAACAATGCTTCGCCACATAAACGTACCAAGGCTACCAACAATCGCCCCTAAAGTACCGCCAAATATAAAACTAACACCAATAGCCAAGGCTTTTTCTAATCCACTTAATTTTGCTAAGGCGGTTTTACCCATTGCTTCAGATACTTTTTCAAAAAATGCCCCATGCGTTGTAAAACCTACGGCTACCACACTGCCAACTCCTGCACCAATCACCGCCGCTTTTACGATGGTTTTATCTAACGAAGCGGACTTTTTAGGCTCGGCTGGGTTACGATGCAATAATGCTAGGGGGTTGGGTAATAAGCCTCTAGGGGAAGCTACTGTTATGGGCGATGTTGCAGGGGGTTGGGGTGAAATGCTCATTTGGTTGTTTCCATCGTTGTTAGGGAAGGACATCCCTTGGTTGGGGTTGACTGTTATTGAGATAAAACCATGAACAAATTTCTTGATGCTGACACTTTTTGATTATTTTTAGTACAATAGCAGTACTATCCTTGTTGTTAGCGTTAAAAAATAATAACACCCTTAAATGAAGAAAGTAACCCACCCCATGATGATGGCAAAAGAAATTCGGGTTGATGAAGAAGGTCGTCGCTGGAAAGAATCCACCGCGTTTAGCCAAACCGCCTTCTACGAATGGTTATTGACGCTAGCGTGTTTATTGCCCGTGGTGTTGGTTTTTCTATTTACGTCTCAAACCTTAGCAACGGATTGGTTTTCCGCTGAAACCTACCCTTATTACAAAATTGCTAGGGCATTGGTGGAAGGGCATGGCTATACTTGGTTTCGGTCTGGGGTGGGCTTTTTACCCGCATGGGAAGTACCCCCGTTATACCCTTGTATGATGGCATTTTTAATGTCTGTGCTAAACACCGTGCAGAAAGCCCCCATTATTGAAGCGTTCCGCTGGTTGAATTTAACTATTTTTATGGTGGATTTAGGGTTGTTGTTCGCCCTGTTCAAACAGTGGATGCCCCGAGGCTGGGCATGGGCATTTATGATGCTGATTGGCGTAACGCCGTTGGCTCAAACCGTGGTTACTAATCTTTCAGTGGTGCCGTTGTTTTGGTTGTTTAGCTTGGGGGCGGTGCATCAGTTTAAACAATTGGTAGAAGAACGGTCTTCGGCTTCAATTAAGGTGTTGGCGGGTGGTATGGCGTGGTCGTTCTTGGCGTTGGCTACCCATACAGCAGGTATTGTAGTGCTGGGGTCGTTTTTGGGCATTACCCTGCGTTGGGGAGGTTTTCAACGCTTTTTAGCAACCTGTGGTTTATCTATTTTAGTGCTTTCGCCGTGGTTAAGTTATGGTGGCTATACCATGGCTACCTTACCTGAAAAACTGCAACATATTCGTCCGTTGGTAATGATGGAAAAAGGCGTGGTTTCCATTCCTACCAAACAAACTGACATTTTAGACCGCTTGCAAAGCGTTAGCACCCAGGTAAGTGCCACGCTGGTAGGGTCTGAATCTCAAGCCCAAGTGGGGTGGCCATTGCAATTTACGAAAGACGATTGGTTTAGTGCTTGGGTGAATGGGTTGCGGTCGCCGTTTCATCAAAATCAGCCCTTGCATTGGTTGGTAACGCTGGGGTTAACCCTGCCTGTTTTGGTTAGTTTAGGCTATTGGCTTTGGACTGGTAATGAAGCCCTGCTAGGTGTTTTAGCCTTGCTAGTGTTGGGCGGTACCGTTAAACAATTGCTTCAACCTGTTGATGAAACGCTACTGGCTACGATGGCTCCGTGGTTGCTCATGTTGTTGGGGGTGTATTTACGGGGTGGGCAGTTGGTGCTTGGTTTTTTACACTTCCCCATTTTTACGCAGTGGACTAGCCGTTTAGCCCCTATTCTTGCGGGAATGATGGTCATCAATTCAGGCTTATTTATGTTACGTCAACTTTATGTAACCGCCGCTCTTTCCCAACAACAAGGCGGAGCAGAGGGTAATATTAGTTTGATGGCAACCGCTGGCAAAACTTATATGGAAAAGCCAACAGAAGGGTTTTGGTCTTTATTGAATAAAAAAGTACCGAAGAAAGCCGAACTACCCAAAGAAAAACTGGTGAGCACCACTTCAGGGCAGGCAGTGAAATTGCAACCCAATCAACATGAATCTTCGGCAGAAGTTGCCTCTTCGGAAGAAGCCATTTCTTTGGCTCCGTTGCCAAGGCACTCTCAAAAAGAGGTGAACGATTCAAAGGCTAAAAAGCCCGAAGCGGGTGCGTTGGCGGTATTAGCTCAATTATCCCCACCGTTGCCTAACACTCCCCCTGTGTTGGCAGATAAAACGGTTAGTGCAGGGGTATTCCCTATCAGCCAGCTTCGTCGGTGGGTTCAGCAAGCAGTGCCTAACACGGCGGTATTAATGGCACCTAACCCTACTCAAGCTTCCTTCTTTTTGAAACGCTCTACGGTACCTTATCCTGTGGTGCCTCCGTTTTCAGATAATGTTCAACAACAGTTAATTTCTAGTTTGAAAGAGGCGGATTATTTACTGGAAGAACGGGGAACCGTGGCTTCCCAGTGGGTGGAATCCGTTCAGGCTCTTTCTAGTCGGGCGTTATCCTTGGCGTATCAAGATGATAAAGGGGCTTATCGGGTTTGGAAAGTGGTTCACGCCACCGCCCCAACACCCCCTATTGCCAGTGCTAAGCCGTAGGATGATTATTAGCTAAGCATGAAAAAAGTGGCATTGGTTATTCATTCGTTAGACGTGTTGTTCGCCCCTGAAGGGGTTAAGGGTGGTGCTAACATCCTGAATTTGGCGTTGCTAAGTGCTTTAGCTAATCATCCGATGGTTGAACTGACGTTAATTACCCTCGTAGGGCAAAATCGGCAGGTCGCAGGGGTTGCTCATTATTTCTACTTTGATAAATCCATCTATACAGATAAAGCTTATGTTTTAGACCAAATTTCAGCATTTTTAGCCGAAAACCTGCACGATAGCGTTTTATTTTCAGATGTAATTGCCCCCTTTGGGCAGGTGCTATTGCAATCACATTCTATTGCTCATCGCAGAGCGATGGAACCGTGGTGGATTCGTCCATTGACCTCAATTTTTAGCAAAAAACGGCATCAGGCTCAACTAGCGGCGATGGGCGATGTTGCTAATCGGCAATTTTTTACGGTTTCGCAAGTGATTAAAGAAGATTATGTTCGGCATTTTGGGTTGGATGCTAACAGGGTTCATGTTGCCTATCCAGGGGTTTCTATGCCAGAAAGTAGTGAACCTGCCCCCTCACCACAATCGATTGAACACACCGCTAAGCCGTTTACTTTTGGGATGGTCAACACGTCTTCATTAAACAAAGGAGGTTGGCTTTTTCTGTTAAGCTTAGCGTGGTTGAAATTTTCAGGTCAGCGGTTTTCGGTGGTGATGGTACACCCTAAAATAGCGAAGGATTTGTTTACCAAGGGGCTGATTATTGCCCTTGGGCTTCAGTCTTCCATCACCATTTTGCCGTTTCAGAAAGAGATGGCTACTTTTTATGCTGAAATTGATGCGTTGGTTTTGCCTTCGCTCAATGAAGCCTTTGGTTTGGTGGTTACAGAAGCCATGAGCCATGGGGTTATACCCATTGTTTCTTCCACCGCAGGGGCGGCGGAACTCATTCAGCAAGGCGAAACGGGCTTTGTGTTTGAAAGAAGAGGCGTACCCATTGGGCAGTTATTTAAAGTGTTTCAAACAGTTTTAGGCTTGGGTTATGATGAGCTTAGCTCCGTTAAATTACAAGCTAGAAAATTCGCTGCTTCATTTGGGTGGCAACAATTTACGGAAACTATTATTCAACAGCTGTAAACAGTAGTATTAGATATTTTATGTTAAAAAGTTTAAAAGCTTGTTTTTTTAAAAACTTATTTTGCAAACGTATCAAGCGTTTTTTAGAATCAACCTTAAAAGCGAATCCTTCTCTCTTGAAGGTAAAAAATGCTTATTATTAGCACCGCACCCAGACGATGAGAGCATTGGGGCAGGGGGTACGTTAGCTTTATATACTAGATCTCTTGCATGACTCGATATCTGGGGCATCTTCGTTGTCATTTGTGGTACTCGAATTCTTATGTACTTCTATGTACACGTCAAATTCTCCGTTCCTCATTCCTAGAATCTACACCCACCTCTCGAGTCATGCAAGAGGTCTACTGAAAAATTTTCCGTGGCCTGCTTAACCAACGGTAATAAAGGTATTCGGGAAACATTACCGAAACAAGCTGAAGTTATCAGAGAAAAAGAATTTCGGTCGGTGATGGGTTTACTGAAGGTTCCTGAAGTGTTTTGGCTGAACATAGAAGATAACCACTTAATGGATGGGTACGAAGTCTTTCAACAGTTAGATTTATCGCCGTATGATGTGATTTTTCTGCCGAATTTGTTAGACCAACACCCAGACCATAAGGCGGTTTCTTATTTGGTGCAGCGGTATTTTAAGTAGTACCCGCATAAGGCTAAAAATGGGCTTCAGTTGGCGTTTTACGAGGTATGGAATCCGCTACCGTTGCCCAATGCCTTTGTGGATATTTCCAGTGTGGTTGAATTAAAACGGTCGATGATTAACGCCCATCTTTCCCAAGTGGAAAAAAAAGATTTTGCCAGCATGATTTTAGCATTAAACCAGTACAGGGGTTTAAATAGAGGCGTTTTTTCAGCAGAAGCATTTTGCGTAATGGGGCTAAGTTTATTTTTTCAATTGGTTGAATCCTTAGCGTTTTGCGAGTTTGTTTCTTAAGTATTCTCCTAATTTAATAACAAAGCGTTGCATAACAGGCTTGTTTCTGCCAAAGTAATGTTAAAGTAATCCTTTGTGTTTTATATTCTGTGTAGGCATTAGTGCTAAAATAGAATAATAGTCGTTCGTTTATCAATTTTAGGTGTTGGAGGAAAGGACGTATGATGATGATGGCCGTCCCTCAAGTTACAGCTCAAGAACATTCACTCCATCAAGTGAAGCCTGAGCACCCGTTTAAATATCCAGGCATTCCTGGTACGGCAGATGGTGCCGCTATGGTAGTCCATTCTCAAAGTTTTGGTTCAGAAGGGGGTTGTGCATACCCTATTACGCCTTCTACCGCCATGGGTGTTGCATTCCAAATGAATTATGCCAATGGCATGAAAAACGCCTGGGGTACAGAAATTTCATGGCTACAGCCTGAATCTGAGCATTCGGCTGCTTCGGCTTGCGAAGGCTATGCAGTAGCTGGTGGTAGGGTAACCAACTTTACTTCAGGTCAAGGGTTAATCTTGATGAAAGAAGTGTTGTACACCATTTCAGGCAAACGCTTACCGATTGTTTTTGAAATTGGGGCTCGGGCATTAACGTCTCATTCCTTGAACGTTCACGCTGGGCACGATGACGTGTTTGGTGTGACGGATGTGGGCTGGGGTATGCTATTTGCTCAAAACGCTCAAGAAGCGGGCGATTTATCTCTCATTTGCCGTCGGGCAGCAGAAGCAGCTCAAACGCCATTTATGAACATTCAAGATGGTTTCTTAACTACGCACACCATTGAAAACGTGTTGTTCACAGAACCTGAATTCATTAAAGAATACTTGGGTAACCCTCGGGAAAAAATCCGCACCTTGTTCCACCCAGATACCCCATTGATGAGCGGTGTTGTTCAAAACCAAGATAGCTACATGCCAGGTAAAATTGCTCAACGCCACTTCTATGATAAAGTACCTGCTGCGTTGCGTGAGGCGTTTGACGTTTTCTACCAAAATACAGGTCGGAAATATGACTTTATCCAAACGCACCAAATGGAAGATGCAGATTACGCCATTGTTGCCTTGGGTTCCACTTCAGAAACGGCAACCGTTTCGTTAGATTATATGCGGAAATTAGGGCATAAAGTAGGTAGCGTTAACATTACTTCCTACCGTCCATTCCCAGCTAAAGAATTGGTTGAAGCGTTGAAAAATGTGAAAGGCTTTGCTGTAATTGAACGGTTAGATATTCCTTTAGGTGAAGATAACCCCTTAACCACGGAAATTCAAGCCGCTTTTGCAAAAGCCATGTACGGTGCAGAAGGCTACCCGAAAATTGACCGCATTCCTACTATTTATAGTGGTGTTGCTGGGTTGGGCAGCAGAGACGTTACCCCAGGGCATATGCTTTCCGTAGTTCAAAATATGGAAGAACAAGGCAAGCAATTCTTCTCGTTAGGGATTGATCATCCACCTACGGCGTTAGCTATTAACGAAGAACCAGATGTTCGCCCATTGGGTAGCTTCTCTATCCGCGGCCATTCGGTGGGCGGTTATGGGTCTGTTACTACCAACAAAATTATCGCTACCATTATGGGTGATGTGTTTGGTTTGAAAGTACAGGCTTCACCTAAATATGGGTCTGAGAAAAAAGGTCTGCCTACAAACACTTACCTAACTTGTACAAAAACGGGTAGAATTGGTACGCACAGCGAATTGATTCAAGTTGAATTTGTGCCATTGATGGACCCTACCACTTGGAACATGGGTAACCCGTTGGTTGGTTTACAAGAAGGCGGTATTCTGTTCCAGCATACGCCAGATGAAGACCCTCAAACCTTGTGGAATTCGATTCCCGATTGGGCGAAATTCCGTGTTTGGGATAATAAAATCAAGTTCTACGGTGTTGATACCATTCGGATTGCTAGAATTGCTTGTAAATCAGACGATTCGTTGTTGCAACGTTTCCAAGGGATTGTGTTGTTAGGCGTATTCCTGAAATTAACACCGTTCCAAGCAGATGCAGGCTTGACTGATGAACAACTGTTTGATGAAGTGCGTAAGCCCATTAAAAAATACTTTGGACGTAAGGGTGAACACGTTGTTGATGACAACTTGAATGCCGTTAAGTTGGGCTACAAAGAAGTATTTGAAGTGCCTCGTTCGTTAATTGAAGCAACTCCTGCGGATGTGCTTGAACGTGGACGCCAAGAATGGGAAGCCAAGGGTAAAGATACCAACGCCTTCTTCATCTAAGCCGTTGCTTTAACCGCTTTTGATTTCTTGATTTTTTAGTGTAATTTAATTTGAAAAGGTCATTTTATAATGATGATGAACTCTATGCACACGGCTGTTCCTGAACAGAAATTCCCTGATTGGTACGATGGTAAACGTGCCATGGAAGTACTAGATGCCTATAATACAGGGTCTGGTACCTCTCAACCTGCCGATAAATTTGTAGCTCAATCTGTATTACCTGCTTCAACAGGGGCTTCTCGGGATTTCAGTTATATCGCTCCTGAATTACCACAGTTTAACGAATCCAACTGCGTAGGTTGTATGGATTGTGTTACTAACTGTCCTGATACGGCTATTTTAGGTAAAATTGTGATGCCTGAAACCCTCGAAACTGAATTGGCGAAAGTTGATAACGCCGATTATCGGGAACATTTGCGGTCTCAATTTAGCGAAACGTTAAAATACTACACCTCGTTTGAAAAGAAAAAAGCCAAAGATGATTCGCTAGTTGGTGGTGGTAAATTTGGTATTTTCATTGACCCTACTAAGTGTAAGGGTTGTGGCGAGTGTGTTGCCGTTTGTGGCGACCACGACGCATTGAAAATGGTTAAGAAAACTCCTGAAAACTTACCTGAATACTTGAGCGATTTTGGCTTCTATCGCACGTTACCTGCTTCGCCTATCAGCCATATTAACCCCAAAGATAAACGGGATATTATGTTGAAGCCTTCCGCTATTAAGCAATATGCGGGTGGTGCTGGTTCCTGTATGGGTTGCGGAGAAGCGTCTGTTATTCGTCAAGTATTGGCAATGACCAACGAAGTAGTGGGCGACCGTTACGGGATTGTTGCTTCTACAGGGTGTAACACGGTTTATGCGTCTACTTATCCTTACAACCCTTATTCAGCCCCATGGACAAACTCCTTGTTTGAAAATGGTCCTGCTGACGCCATGGGTATTCGTTCTTTCTGGGATCAAAGTGGCCATGAAGATTGGGCGATTTGGAACGTTGGTGGCGATGGTGCTATGATGGATATTGGCTTCCAGTCTCTCAGTCGCTTATTGGCTTCTGGCATGAACGTTAAAGTGTTGGTATTGGATACGCAAGTGTATTCCAACACGGGCGGTCAGCAATCCACCTCCTCATACATGGGTCAGGAATCGAAAATGGGTGCCCACGGTAAATCTCATGCTGGTAAAGGTGAGCGTCGTAAAGAATTGGCTCAATTGTGCATCATGCACCCTCATGTGTTTGTAGCCCAAACCGTTGGCCCAATGACTAACCACTTCTACAAGGTTGTAGAACGGGCGTTGCGTTTCAAAGGCCCAGCTGTTATTAACGTTTATACCACCTGTCAGCCCGAACACGGTGTGGCGGATGATATGGCGGCAACGCAAGCTAAAAACGCCGTGAAATCCAGAGCATTCCCTCTGTTGATTTATGACCCAGAAGCAGGTGCTACGTTGAAACAACGCATTAGCTTGGAAGGCAATCCGTCTCCTACACGCGATTGGGTTATTGAAAAAACAGCTGATGGTACGGAAGTTCCTTACAACTTTATGTCTTGGGCTAAAACTGAAGGTCGGTTTAAGAAGCATTTTGATGATAAAGGCAACCCCTTATCGGAATCATTGCTATTAGCCACCAAAGATAGATTAGATAACTGGCGGTTATTGCAGCAATTAGCAGGTGTTGAAAACCCTGATTTTGCTTCTGAATTAGCCTTGGTTTAGGTTCTGTTTTAATAGACCTTTTGCATGGCTCGATAGGTGGGTGCAGATTCTAGGAATGAGGAACGGAGAATTTGAGGTGTACACGGCAGTACATAAGGATTCGAGTACCGCAAATGACAACGAAGATGCCCCAAATATTGAGTCATGCAAGAGGTCTAATCAAGGAGGAAGCGGTTGTTTTTTGTATCGACTGTTTCCTCCTTTGGTTTCTCTTTCTCTCTTCGTTTTCTATAATTTAGGATACCCCCTTTTATGACCACTATTTCAGCGATTACTCCAGTTGCGGATGCTCAATTATTACAAGCTTTAACAGCCTGCCTTGTTGAGCGGTTATTGTTGCCTCGTCCGCTTTCGCCTCAAGTAAGCACTGCTTTAGCGGGTAATTATAGTACGTCGGAAGCTGAATATGAGGTGTTTTTTGCTGAAAAGTTATCTGCTTTAGATGATTACGAGATTGATTTGACGTTTTCCCCCCAGTTTACACCCAAACCAGCGGATTTTGATGCGATTTTTTCGGTTGTAGGGGTTCAACACGTTAGCCAAACGGATATGGCTACCTTGTTGGTTTCTGTTTTAAATCAAGTGGCTTCGGTTCCTGTGGTTTTGCCTTCGGGGGCAACGGTTGCTTTCCCATTGCATGAAGTGATGCTTCAACGCTTTTTGAAACTGCTATTTTTAACAGATGTCGTTCCTCCTGTTTTAGCGGAAGCGTTGCAGGTAAAAACAATCCCTGCGGCAGTGGCTGTTCGGTTGGCTTATTGTGTGCGTCAATCTATTTATCGCTTGGATAAATACGCACAATCGTTTGCTGCGTTAATTCAGCATTTTGCCAGTAAAACAACCATGACGCTTGAAAAAACGGTTTTTGTGCATGAATTTATTCAAACCTACAAGCCTGCTACTTTAGCCGATATGTTGCGTCAGTTAGATGCCTTAATTGCTTCTTGTGAAGCGGATATGGTAACTGCCGTTGAACGTAGTTATCATCATGAGGAAATTAAGGCGGGTTCAGCAGGTAGTGATGATGATTTTATTGAAGCTGAAACCATTCGGGTTTCTTACCGAAACACCATTCGCCTATGCCAGCTAATTAAAGCAGACCTTGTATAGGATTTAAGATAATTAACTATCTTTTTTTCATGTAGGGGCGGATGTAATCCGCTCCTACAGTCGGACAATTTTTTAAAATACTATATAATACAAGACTTTGCTTTAAAATTCTACTGAACTGAACTCTTGCCAAAGTGCCTCAACATCTTCTACTTGCCCCTGTTGTAAAATAGAATAAAGGGCTAAAATGTGTTTTGCAATAATAAATGCTAGCTCCGCAGGGTTCATCCAATCTACGGTAACACCTAAATACTTAGCGTATTCCTCTAAACTAATAGCAGCGTTTCTTTCATCTTGAATGGTCAGTACCTCGTTATGAAGTACATTCAATCCAAGCCCTGAAATAACCGCACTCATTCTACCATTAGACCGTAGCTTACTTTCAACTAAAATACCCCCCAGTTTCCGATGATTTAAAAAAATATCGTTCACTTTACGAATACCAATATGCCCTTTCAACCAAGGAAACAGTAACGTAAGAGCCATTACCGTCGCCACACCCCCCGCTTTGGTAAACCCTTTGCCTACAGTAAAATACTCTCGTTCAAATTGGGTATTTCTGTCGGGTGCTTGTTCAGGAAAAGGTAATAGCAACGTCATGTACAGCCCAGTACCATTGGGAGAATGCCATAAACGGCCTTGTGTACCTCTCCCTTTTTTTGTTCACTGGCAATAAATAACGTAGGCGTACTAAAAGAAGCTGATTGTTCAGCAAAGTATTCCCAAGCCCAATCATTAGTAGAGGTGGTTATTTCAGTATAAAATACCTCAACATGAGGGCTATCAATAACCGCATTTTTTAATTGTTGAATTAAAACTTGTTTCATCATAGTGAAATAATAAAACAAAGGTATCTATAAGGCAAACCCTGAAGGATTCAGTAGACTACGATAGGCTGGTGCTATAAGCGTTTTAGCACTAGGTATCGTAGAAAAAGCAGTAGCTGGCTTTTCTTGTTCTATACTAAAGGGGGCAGGTTGGGGAAGCAAACCACTACTACTGGCGAGGTAGGGAGGGAGTGTTCTCTCAGTAGTTGCTCTTGAGAGAAAAGAAGGCATCGTCGGTTTGTTTTCCGTTGGTAAGGGGGTAGGGTTACCGTACAAGGCTTGATGATACCTTAGACTAGCCCCTACCGCATCTGCATAATAGTAGGGAAACGGTGGTAAAGGCTTTTGTTTTTCTGGTTCTAATTTAACCAAGGCAGCTACCTTGCTGGCATCTACTAAAGCTTCGGTGTCATCTTCTGAAGAATCAATAATACCTAGCGTTTCTAAGGCACTGACTGTCCACTTTTGTACGGAAGGTCCTTTGTATAAGGTGGTACGTTCCAACCAAATACCTGCAAATAAAATACCCGGAATAGACCATAGCACGGTAGGGATAAATTTTTGAGCAAATTTAAAGCCCCGTTCTTCTAATGCTAATAATGCTTTGTTGTTATCTTCCAAGCCATGGTTAATTTTTTCGTTTGCCATTTTGGCAAATTTTTGAGCATCTGCATGCGGAACAAAAAATTCTCCCACCCGACGCAAAAACCCCTTATCCCATAGGTACTTGTCTTTTTCACCAGATTCCAGCGGACGAAGCATATGTCCCCATTTAACCAGCTGGGCATCTACTTTCTGCATCTTATGGTCTGGGTTGCTTAAATCCAAGCGTTCAAATTTCAAGGCTTGCGAAGTCGGGTCAATAGAATTGTATTTTTTATAGATTTGGGTCGGTGCATCTGTAAATACGTTGGGCAGTGGTTCTATAGGGGTGCCTTTCGTTAAAGCATCCCAAAACTGCCCTAAGCCTTTATTAACGGGAACAGAATAGTCAGACCCATTATGGTAATTATGCTGCTTTTGCATGGCTTCTTTTTGCCATGCTTGCCCAACTTTTAAAACACCCCAACCCAGTGTAACGCCCACAATTTCTCTGAAGTACGTCATCGCAGATTGATTCCGCCGATAGATTTTTTCTTCGGGAGTCATGTCCTGATGTTTAGCGTCATTCGGTTCTACTTCACCTGTAATGTAGGCTTCTTGCACCCGCATAATGGTGTGCATTAACGTTGCCCAAAAGGCGATATCTGTTTTAAGCGTTGCACTATCCTGCAACATGGTTTTACCAATGTTACCTAAGGCAGTACCTGCATTGCTAAGCCTGCTACTTAAGTTAAACGGCTTTGGTAATAAATTCGCTGCTTCATTGCTCATCATCATAACGAAACCCCTCCATTGAGCTTCATCATCGTAGTAGCCCTATTTTGATGAAATAGTGGGGGACGCAGAAGGGCTTGGTCAGTAGGCAGGGTTATTACACCATCAACCGAAGGTTTGGCATCATCTGAAGTAGTAGATTGGGCATCTAACGTAAACGATTGCGGGTAGTTTACTGCTGCTACTGGTGAAGCGGTGCTAACCACATTGAGGGGTTTTTGTAGGGGCGTTACGGTTGAATGGGTAACCGTAACAAGGGGATGGTGATACTTCTGTTGGCGTTTTTTAACGGCATTATCAACAGGTGAAAGCTTATCCCACCAACCCAGTATCGCAGGCATGCCTTTATCTCTAAATAAGGTATCGTTTGCCCATTGAACAGGGGCACCGCTTAACCAAGCACTGCCAACCGCCCCTACCAATACTGTAAACACGCCTAGGGGGTTGAGCAAGCTCCATTGTGCTTCAAATTCTTTACCCAACCTGCTCTTCTCAAGGTCAACACCGCCCTTGTTCATAATCAGCAAATTGCTTAAGGCTTCATCTCCTGTTTTCTTTAAACCTTCAGCAATGCTATGCAAATTGCCTTTGCCGTATATTTTACTGTAAACTACATGTTTTGCATCATCTAAACCCATGCCCTTGAATTTATCGTCTCTGCCAAAGGCGGATTTTAAGATGGTTTCAAATTTGGCTATTTGATCAGGATTAAGAGAATACTTCCCTTCTAACTCTTTAGCAGCATTTAACAGGTTTTCGGGTTTTAATTGATCTTTAAAAGCCGTTTCTAAAATTTTCGCTGTAATATCTTGACTGGTTTGCAAGAAGACGTAAGAGGCTAAAATGGTGCCAACAAATTCAATAAAAATACGTTCTAAAAAATTTCGTCTGCGGTTAATTTCAGCCGTTTTGGGATCAATAGGCTGTTCGTTTCCCGTTTTGGGGTCAAT
This sequence comes from Candidatus Melainabacteria bacterium, assembly GCA_026389055.1. Classification (GTDB taxonomy): domain Bacteria; phylum Cyanobacteriota; class Vampirovibrionia; order Vampirovibrionales; family JAJTHC01; genus JACEUU01. The sequence goes on from JAPLIO010000182.1 coordinate 25,692, forward strand.
GGCTACATCATACTGTTTAGCGTGGTTCCAATCAGGGTAGTCTGAAAAAATACGAGCAGCGGAAATGCCTAAGCCTCTGGATAGTAACCCCATTGTTAGTAATAAGGCAAGATTACTAACCACCAACATGTTAAAAATGCCCGTACTAGGCCATTGCCCTACCCAATACCATAGGTTCTCCTTCCATTTGCTGGAAGCAGTGGCTGATTCAAGAGCGGTAGAGGCAGACATCATCATCATCATTAAAGGGGTTATTTAGTCCAATAAATCTTAAAAATGGGGGGATTACTAATGAGAGGGAAAGAGAGAAAAAATAAAAGGCATAGGCAAAAATAAAATGAACCAGCCTTAGCAACCATGTTACTTTTGCTATAAATAGAGAATAATAAAACGAATACCTGTTAAACGGATAAAACAAGCTCAAGCCATTGTTGTGCGTTCTAACTCTAAAAAAGAGAGAGAGAGAGTCAATACCCAAAGACGAACAGAGCTGAGAGAAAACAATTTAGTAACTGTCCTCTTTAACATAACACAAAGTCTTTTTTTTGCAAGTAGTTTTACAAAAAACTTCTATACCATATGCTGTAGCTTCCTTCAGATGAACCTCTATTGGTTCGACTCTATTATTGTAGATGGTTTTTTTAAAAAACTATCGAACTTTTCTCTCTCTCTCTTTCCCGATAGACAGGTGTTAGTGCTTAACCGTACTAGCACCCTTATTTTTTGGGCTTTTTTCGGGTTTTATTTGAGCTTAATCTATTCAAAGATTGAATAGCGTTTTGTGGGCTACAGCTAAGCTAGAAGTTCTACGTAGCTTTCCGTTTTAAGATGGTGTGGGCATATGATACCCATTAATAGTTAAAATAGCTTAAGCGTTCAAACCAGCCAGTAGGAACGACCATCGCATTTGTCCTGCAGCTGCCGATGCGTTCCGTCCACCGAAGGGGAAAAAAGAACATCTCTCCTTCCATGCCCTTGTGGCATAGAGGGGTGGCTTTTTTGGTTTTTCAGGGGATGCCCAGGCAGGCATCCCCTGAAAAACCAACCAGCTAAAGACTGAAACAACAATCGATGAAAGAACACGCTATTTAATCTGTGAATTGGTATAACAACAAACGTCAGATAGTAGGCATACAAGCCTACAACAAAAAAGACTTTTTTAGGTACCTCTGTTATACTAAAAGTATTTAGAAAAGATAGAACCATTGGATAAACATCCCCTATGATGCTCGCCCTAGAGTTTCGCACTTCAGCCACAGAGAATCTTACCCCCCTTCCTTCGGGGAAGGGTAAGAAGTCTAGTGTTAGTGGTACTTTTACAAAAAAATATTGGCAATTAACCGCCGAAAGTAAGCTGATGTTTGCTGTGGTTTTTGTGCTGACTGCTATTATGTGTGGCATCGGGTTTTTTATCTTTACCTACTACGCCAAAAAAATTGACGAAAAATACGACGAAACAGGCAGGGTACTAGCCCAAACTGTTGCAGGGCAAGGGCAATTAGCCCTTAGCAGCCCTAATAATAGTGGGGCTTTGCTAAAAACACAACTGAAACGCCTCACTCATGCCGTACTAGAATCTACCCCTGATGTGGCTGCCATTGAATTTTATGATGCTTCTGGGCAGGAAGTTTACGTTGAAGTGCGGGCAGGGTTAGAAAAAGAAACGCTTATTTCAGATTACACTGCCCCTATTCGTCAAGGCGTTAAGCCCCTAGGCATGGTACATGTCAAGCTAACAGGCGATATTCGGGCAGGGTTGATTACTTCAACCAAATACTTTTTAATTCTGCCTTTTATTGGAGCGTGGTTATTTGCCTTGTTGTTTACGTTTACTGTTAGTTATATCTGGACAAAACATTTGAATGTGCTAGTTAACGGCGTTCGAAAAGTGTCTTCAGGGGAATTTGGGTTTCAAATTCCTGCTCGGGAGTTATGGGGGCAAGTACAACAACTGGCGTTTGCCTTTAACGATATGTCCAATCGTCTCAAAGTGTATGAAAATCAAAATATTGAATCGCTCACGTTTGAGCGAAACAAACTAGAAGCGGTATTACTTTCAATTGCTGATGGGGTGCTGGTTTGCGACGATCAAAATCGAGTGGTTATTTTGAACGATACCGCCACGGAAATGCTAGCCATTGAACATCCGCAAGACTTTTTGGGTACCGAATTGGAAGCCTATATTTCAGAAACAGAAGAAGCGGAACAGCTCTTTCAGCCTGTTTTGAAGGCGTTTGAAACTTACCAGCAGGATTTAGCCAATGGCAAACTACTTTCGCAAGGCAATGCTCCGTTTTCGCATTTGCTTAGCTTGCCTGAAAAATCGGTGCGGCTATTACTTTCCCCTATTCGAGATTCTGCTTATAACCACCTTGGTTTTGTGATGATTATGCACGATATTACCAAAGAACGGGAAGTGGATAAGCTGAAAACAGATTTCATTTCCAACGTTTCCCATGAGCTTCGCACCCCTGTTACCACCGTGAAAAGCTATGTAGATACCCTCTATTTTCACCGAAATGAACTGGATGCGGATACGTTTCAAGAGTTTATGGAAACAGTCTATGTTGAAACGGAACGCCTGAAACGCTTGGTTAATGATATTTTAGATTTTTCTCGGTTAGATGAAGGCGGTGTGGCTTTAGAACGCGAATGGCAAGATGTTGCCCCAATTATTAACCTAACGGTACACTCCATTCGGGTGCTGGCGGAAAAGAAAGAGTTAACGCTGACTACCGCCTTGGAATCCAACTTGCCTGCGGTTTTCATCAATGCGGATGCGATTGAACGGGTGCTTCGCAACTTACTTTCTAACGCCATTAAATACACGCCTGAAGGCGGTAGAATTAAGGTAAAGGCGGAAGTTAGTAGCAATGGGCAGGCGTTGGAACTTTCGGTGGAAGATAATGGGTTGGGTATTCCTGCAGAGCATTTGCCTCGCATTTTTGATCGATTTTATCGGGTTGAAAATAAGGTGCATACCGTCAAAGGTACAGGGTTGGGCTTGCATTTGGTGAAAATAACCATTGAAAAACACCATGAAGGCAGGGTGTTTGTACATTCTAAAGAAGGGGTGGGGTCTATTTTTGGCTTTGAATTACCGTTAAGCCCCCTGCTTACTACTGAGCAAGAGTTCTCCGCCGTATAGTATAGCTATTCCAAAAACTAATGAGCTAACCCACTCCTTTCTGTAGGGACGCGATAAATCGAACTTCTACAGAAAGAAAGTTATACGCTATTCCTATTTGAAAATGGTATTATACCCATTCACAGATTAAATAGCGTGTTCTTTCATCGATTGTTGTTTCAGTCTTTAGCTGGTTGGTTTGTCGGGGGGGGGGCTGTTTGGGCACCCCCCAACACGCTTTTTAATTTTTTTGGACAAATTCAGGGGCAAGCCCCTAAAAACCCCCAAAAAGCCACCCGCCTATGCCACCAGAAGGGCATTGACGGCGGGATGTTCTTTTTGCCCCTT